>NZ_JBWBKF010000038.1:0-50597 GCF_057657925.1 Lederbergia sp. B243.17 | reverse complement strand
GGCCGTGAACTTACGTAAGTTTACGGCCCATACAGCAAGCGGATCCTAAATTTATAAATAACAAAAAGAGAAAGGTGAAATTGACTCGCTCAATTTCACCTTTCTCTTGGTTAGAGACTAGTTATGTCCCAGCCTCTTTTTAGTTTTTTTCTAAGGGGTTCCAGATAAGTCTGTTTTATGCCAAATGATCGCTACATTGTTCAGCTGTTCACCAGCCTATAGTAACCCGTCACAATCTTACGCGGCAGCACCCCGGCGACAACATCGATCGCCTCCGTAAGCTTTTCAAGATCGACTCCGGTACGAACCCCCATCTGCTCAAGCATGAACACGACATCTTCCGTCGCCACATTCCCAGTCGCTCCCGGTGCGAACGGGCAGCCGCCGAGTCCGCCGGCCGAGCTGTCGAACCGGTCGATGCCCGCTTGCAGAGCCGCGAAAATATTCGCCAGGCCCATTTTCCGCGTGTCATGGAAATGGGCAGTCAATAATATATCCGGGAGCTCTTTCCTCAGCCGGGAAAAAAGGGAGTAGGCTTCCGACGGTGCGGCCATGCCGATCGTGTCGGCTACACTCAATTCATCCACGCCGAAATCTGCAAATTGCCGGCATAATTTTATTGTATCCGCTTCCAAAATTTTGCCTTCAAAAGGGCAGTAGAAAGAGGTCGAGATGCAGGCACGAATAAATACACCTTTCTGCTTCAAGTCCGCCATTAGCGGTTCGAGTTCTGTCATCGCCTCTGCCGTCGTTTTGTTGATGTTTTTTCGGTTGAAAGAGTCGCTGACGCCGACAAAGACGGCGATGGAGCTGCAGCCGGATGCGAGGGCCCGCTCTGCTCCCCGCCGGTTCGGGGCGAGGACGATGGGGCGGAGAAGGTCCGGGCACCAGGCGGCGATCTCCGCTGCATCCTTCATCTGCGGTACCCATTTTGGAGAGACGAAGGAGGTGATCTCCATTTCTTTGATTCCGGAGAGGGTGAGTTTTTCGATAAATTGCAGCTTAGTGGCGGTTTCCACGAAGTGCGGTTCGTTTTGCAGCCCATCTCGCGGTCCGACTTCAATAATCGTCGCTTTTTTCGGCAGGTTCATCCCAATTTCCCCCTTATAGAAGATTTGATTATAGGATAAAATCAAGAGATTGATAGCGGAAAATTAAAAAAGTTCCTTACCAATTCTATTGTACCATTTTCATCATGTGAACCTTTTTCAAGAACGCCATAAGAATAATTGAAAAATTTGAAAGCCTCTAGAGACTTTGTGCTACTATACATGATAAGAAGAGAGGTTATTCAAGGTTTCGAAATATGATAAAGTATCGGGGGTGCAATTATGTGGTTACTATTCGGACTGATTGCTATAGTCGCAACTTTTATGAATCTTTATATGTATAAAACAGGGAAAGATTATAAATTTGCGATGGCAATGGGCTTATCATTTACGGCATTGACACTATGTGCAGAACATAGCCTTGTATCTAATTGGGTAAAAGTTAAAGATTGGTCGGCTTTAATGGATGTTGTGCCTGGTATGGAAAAGGCATTATGGTTTTTGACAATTGTTTCGATCTTTCTAAATATAGCGCCAATACTTTTAGAACGAAAAGGTAAGAAATAATTCCTTATTATATGCAATTATTGTGTAACGCTTGATGTAAAACTAACGGGCGTGGTAGTTAATAAGGATAGTAATGTATACAAAAAAACACTCAGTTTAATCTGCTGAGTGTTTTTGCTTATCATTTACAATACCTCAACAACCGAACCCGTTATCTATTCAGGAGGATTTTTAATCCACTAATCATAGCAAAAGCCGGACTTTTCGTCCGGCTTCGCCATTATTTCATATTCAACAGCTTCTGCTTCAATTCGTTTTCCATCGTGATCAGTTCCTGCTCGGCTTGGGCACGCTTCGTGCGGCCTTCCTGCTGGATCTTGATCGTTTCTTCCAAGGTCGAAATCAGATTCGCCTGGGTTTTCTTCAGCGTTTCAATGTCGACAAGACCCCGTTCATTCTCACGCGCCGTTTCAATCGTATTGGTCTTCAGCATTTCAGCATTTTTCAGCAGCAGGTCATTCGTTGTCTGGGACACCTGCTTTTGCGCTTCGACAGCTTGGCGCTGGCGGATGAGGGTGAGGGCGATCGCGATCTGATTTTTCCAGAGCGGAATCGCCGTCATGATCGACGTCTGGATCTTTTCAGCGAGCGCCTGGTTCGTGTTTTGGATCATCCGGATTTGCGGCGCACTCTGGATCGTAATCTGCCTGCTCAGCTTTAAGTCGTACAGACGCTTTTCGAGCCGGTCGGCAAACTGAATCATGTCGTTTACTTCCTGGTAGGCCATCTGGTCACCGGAAGTCTCCGCTTTTTTCTTCAATTCAGGAATCGTTGTCGTCCGCAATTCCTCGATTTTCAGTTCCCCTGCTGCAATATAGATGTTCAGGGCATGAAAGTATTCCTTGTTCTTCTCATATAATTGTTCCAACACCTGCAAATCTTCCAGCAGAACGTTTTTCGACTGGGTCAGCTTCACAGAGATCCGGTCGATCTGAGCGCCAGTCTTCTGGTACTTTGACATGACTTCTTGGATCGAGTTATTGATTTTGCCGAACATTTTTGAGAAAAAGTTCTTTTTCTCGGGTGCGAGCTCATCTGGATTGACGGATTGGAGCTTGGCCATCAGGTCGCCCAAAATGTCGCCGATCGGACCGATGTCCTTGTTCTGCACATGATCGAGCATGGAAGCGGAAAAATTCGTCAGCTGCGACTGGGCCTGTGTTCCGTAACCGATGATCGCCTGATGGTTGGCAGGGTCGATCTGCTTGGCAAGGTCAAGTGCCCGTTTGCGATTTTCCTCCGGCAACGTGTCAACAAGCCGGGTAGGCGCCTGTGATGCAGCAGCCTGTGTTTGTAACTGGGGCTGAAGGTTCAGTTCCTCTTGCCCGAACGGATTGGCGAGCAGGTCATCAAGGCCGCCTGCCGGTTCTTTCAGGATGGATTCTTTATTTTGTTCAGTCATTCTTCGTGCTCCTTTCCTCATCAAGAGGGTTGTATTCCAGTTTTTTCAGCGAATGCCGGGCCACGTCCAGCTCAAAGCGGAGAT
Organism: Lederbergia sp. B243.17; assembly: GCF_057657925.1. Taxonomy (NCBI): domain Bacteria; kingdom Bacillati; phylum Bacillota; class Bacilli; order Caryophanales; family Bacillaceae; genus Lederbergia; species Lederbergia sp. B243.17. The sequence continues at coordinate 47,495 of NZ_JBWBKF010000038.1, read as the reverse complement.
CGTCCACGTCTGTTTCCAGCACATGGTAAATGTCTTTTTTGATCGAATGGCTCAAATCCTCAAGCGTGCTCTGCGTCTCTTTTAGCGAAATGTAAATCTGGTCGTTCTTGACCGGTTGTGAGGCGAGACGGGCGTAACGCTCCGACAATTCGACGACCGAGTCAAGATGATAGAAGAAAAACCGCTCTGCCTGAAAAAAACGGCGCGGGTCCTTTTTGATGATGGAGTACATTCTTTTTGCCAGCTTGCTGAGCTCATACAGCTGCTTGAAGGCCCCCATCGTCCGGACGGAGAGAAAGGCTTTCTGCAGGCGGCTGATCTTCTTCTTGGCATCGGCAAGGTTCCTCTGGATATACGCATACTCTTTTCTGGTCAACCTGTTCTTTTTAAGAAATTTATAATCTAATATTCCTTTTACCCCAAAAAACGAAACTACACTTACTCCGAGGGAAAGAAGGAAAGCGGTCAATACGGTAATGTCGGCTGCTGCAGCAAGGATGATCCACAGAAGAATCGTTTCCACTGTAGCTGCCATCCCAAGAAAAAACGAATAGATGGGTTTCATTTGCATCTGCTCCTATTCTGTGCGATTCATCTGTTATACGCTTGTATGAGCAAAAAGTTTCATCTTTCTCCTCTTATTATAGGGAAAATCTGCCTCGATTGAAAGCGGAACGATGGACAGACGGTGAAAAGCCCAAGCAAAAAAGGGTATTTGCGCCAAATGGCGAAATTTAAATAGATGTAAGCGTTTACTAAATTGCGGAGGAGGGATAAAGTGAAGAAAATCTATACGTCCTTTAGGGAAGCGGTCCGTAAAATTGAAGACGGGGCGACATTGATGGTTGGAGGCTTCGGCCTATGCGGCATCCCTGAAAATCTTATCCTGGCTCTGGCGGAAAAAGGCGTAAAGAATTTGACCGTCATCTCGAATAATTGCGGGATTGATGATTGGGGGCTCGGCCTTCTGCTCCAGAACAAGCAGATCAAAAAGATGATCGGCTCCTATGTCGGTGAAAACAAGGAGTTCGAGCGGCAGGTGTTGGCGGGAGAACTGGAGGTGGAGCTCATTCCACAGGGAACGCTTGCGGAAAAAATTCGTGCGGGCGGGGCAGGAATACCGGCATTTTATACCCCGGCCGGAGTCGGTACGCCAATCGCAGAGGGAAAGGAAACGCGGATGATCGGTGACAAGGAATATGTCCTTGAAGAGGCACTCTTGGCGGATTACAGCATTGTGCGGGCATGGAAAGCAGATAAGATGGGGAACCTCATCTACCGGAAAACAGCACGTAATTTCAACCCGCTGATGGCTGCGGCCGGGAAGGTCACGATTGCCGAGGCGGAAGAAATATACGAGGCGGGTGAGCTTGATTCGAATTCGATTCACACACCAGGAATTTATGTCCAGCATCTCATCCGGGGCGAACAAGAGAAAAGGATCGAGCGAAGAACCGTCAGCAAAGAGGAGGGTGCTTGATGGCGGGTGAAAGAGCAAAAACGAGGGAAAGAATTGCTAGGCGGGCGGAAAAAGAAATCAAAAGCGGTGACTATGTCAATCTTGGAATCGGGATGCCGACACTCGTCGCCAATTTTATAGAAGAGGATAAGCAGGTCGTTCTCCAATCGGAGAACGGTCTGCTTGGCATCGGGCCTTACCCGGCGGAATCCGAAGTCGATGCCGACCTGATCAATGCCGGCAAAGAAACGGTAACCGAAATTCCGGGAGCCGCTTATTTCGACAGCGCAGAATCATTCGCGATGATCCGCGGCGGACACGTGAATATCGCCATCATAGGCGGAATGGAAGTGTCAGAGAAAGGAGATTTGGCGAATTGGATGATTCCAGGTAAAATGATAAAAGGGATGGGTGGTGCGATGGACCTTGTCCACGGCGCCGGAAAAATCATTGTCATTATGGACCACGTCAACAAAGACGGAGCCGCCAAAATCCTCCGTGAATGTGGACTGCCGCTCACCGGCAAACGGGTTGTCGATCGGATCATCACCGAGCGGGCCGTCATTGATGTAACAAAGAACGGCCTCGTCCTGAAGGAAGTGGCAAAAGGCTTTACAGTCGAGGAGATCGTCTTATCGACAGAGCCGGATCTGCTGGTTGATGACGGGCTTATCCATGATGCCTATTAATACGCAAGGAGAAGAGAGAGAAATGGCCAAACATAGACAAAACAAGCGGGAAGCAAAAGAGAAAGATACCGGATCATTGACGCTGAAAGACGGCCTTGACAGCGATGTGCTGAAAAAACTCCAGCTCGCCAAAACCGAGATGCTGAAGGCAGAAGAAGACCAAAAAGCCGCCGAACAAAAACGGAAAATCGAAGAGCGGAAACAGCGCGAAAAGAACAAAACGTTCGAAGAACTGCTCAATGAGACAGATATGAATTGGAAAAACTACAAATGACCGGAATCACGGGGAGCGGCCTTTAAAGGCAAGCTCCTTTTTGTTTAGGCAAGTATGGCTTCAACGAACATTTCCCTCGGTACTTGTTGCCCTTCACCATTTATTCTCCTGCGGCCCGATATTTTAACTGAATTTCCTCCAACCGTTGTTTTTTCTCCAGCAGATCCTCTGTCCAGACCGTGTCTTCGAACTCCACGTCCTGTTGATGAAACCAGTCCGGCAGCATTTCCGTTCGAATGATCTTTCGGTTCCGGGCCGGGTGCCGGGCTTCTCCTGTGCTCGTCACCAATACTTTATAGGCATACTTCCAGGCGAAAATCGACTTGGCTGCGGTTGTTTCCAGTGCTTCGATAATTCCTTCAACCGGAAAACGGCGGCAGGCTTCTTCCAGTTCCTTCTGCTGCTCTTTGCGGAGCGGGAAAAATTTCAATGCTCTCATCTTGTTTTTAACCGTCTGGCACGCTTCGGACAATGAATCTTCCTGTTTCTCTGACTCAGGGGCATCCGTTTCTATGATGTTCGCTTGCTCCGTTCGATCTGCTTCGGCGGGGCCGAGCAGCGCGTACCAATTGGTTCGGTCATACCGGTGCCTTCCATGCTGTTCAATCCGGATCAGCCCCTGTTTCTCCAGCGAAGCGAAAATTCGTTTAATTGTTGACAGCGACCAAAACGGAAGCAGCTCTTGCCATTCCACGTATGTTTTCGGGATCCACTTTGTTCCTTCCAGCAATACGCCTGAAAGGAGGATTTCGTCTTCAAGCCACCCAAGTAAAATGCTTTCATTCAAACCGACTTTTTCAGCGCAATGTATATCAATTTTTATTTGCTTTGCCATTTTTTATCACTCCTGCCCATCATATAGCAGGTCCAGGGTCCGAAAGGACACCCTCTTATGGTTGATTATGAATGATTAAGATTTTTATAGGGTTTTAACGGTTTTAAAGATTAAAAGCTTAAAGAGGAGGCCGGAGTGGGACGTTCGGGGGAAGGCGAAGTCGCGATACGAGAATTAGGAATTTCCAGAGCATGAGCAGCCAATCCGATCTTAACGTCCGACGAGGGCTGGCACGATGAATCACATATGACCCAAGGCTTGCTAGCGGCAGATGTAAAATTGGAAGTCTGATTGAAGATTTTGAAATATATGTTATATTCAAAAAGCAAGAAGCCGATCAGGAAGGGAATTTTGGAGTGAGCCAAGAAACAGTTTTTGCGGAGGATGAGGGAGCCATAGTAGTGAAATACCGGTTCCATGAATAGCACTTTATAACCCTTCTTGTAGGGTATTTTGGTTTCTCATATAAAAGCCACGGATAAGTTTTGATGGCCATTTTGAAACTAAAAAATTCCTCAAGACGTCAGTTTAGTAGGGGAACTAATGTACAGAAGCTCAAACCGGCTCCTGCACCAAAGAACATGATGCAAAGTTATACAAAGAATAGGTGACGAAAGATATAGAAGATAAATACAGTCTGAGAGGAATATTCATTATGGAGCTGCAAAAACATTTTGTTCGGTCGGTGCGTTTATATTTTAAAGAACAAGGTGAATCATGGTTGCAAAGTTTACCCGATATCATTCGATATTGCGAGCAAAAATGGGGGCTGAAGATAAAGGTGCCCTATCCACTTTCCATCAATTATGTGGCACCTGCTACGATGGAAGATTCGACAGAGGTAGTCGTAAAGATCAGCATCCCGGGAAAGGACTTTTTAAATGAGCTGGAAGCATTGCGTCTGTTTGAGGATAGAGGAATCGTCCAACTGATCGACTACGATAAGGAAAAAGGAGTACTCATTCTGCAAAAACTTTCACCCGGGTATACCTTGGCTGAACTAGCAGACGATGAGGAGGCTTGCCGGCTTGCCGCGAATGTGATGAAAAAACTGACCATTCCTGCGCCGGTTACTACCCGAATATCAACGGTCAAGGGAAGAGAAGAAGAGCTTCGGAAAATTTTGCATGAACATCCCAATGGAGTTGGGCCTATCTCCCAGCAAACCCTCGAAAGGGCGTTGAGAGTCTTCACCTATTTACTTCAAACAACAGAACGATCTTTTCTCCTTCATGGGGATTTTCACCATTATAACGTGCTCTCATCTGGGGAAGGGGACTGGTCGGCGATTGATCCGAAGGGCCTAATCGGAGAGATTGAATATGATCTCATCCAATACATGTTAAATAAGCTCCCGGATCAGAATGCTTTTCAGGTGATTCAAAAGCGAGTAGAGATTTTCACGGAAGAACTTCATCTAAACAAAGAGCGGCTCTTGCTTTGGGGATATTGTCACTCAGTGCTGGCAACCGCATGGACAGTTGAAGATGACAAAACCTATAACAAAAGCTTTTACCAAGGGATTGAGATATTTGAAAAGCTGTACAAAGATGATTTTGGCAAATTGATTGATACATATTTTTGATGTTTTTAAAAAGGGATCAATTTGTCGCCGCAGGGTTATCTCTTATACGAGGAGGCCGCTATGATACTGTCCATAAAAGGAGTTTCAAAGTCTTACGGGAAGTCACTGGTGCTGAATGATATTTCATTAGAGATTGCCGAGCCGAAAATTTTGGCGCTGGTCGGGCCAAATGGCTCCGGCAAGTCGACGTTGCTGAATGTGATTACGAACCTGCTGAAACCCGATAAGGGGGATGTCTTCATTCTTGGCAGATCGAACCGGAATGCCGACCTTTTTAAGGAAATCTCGTTCCTGCAGGACAATTCGGTCTTGTACGAATATCTCACGGGCTATGATCACCTTCAATTTATCGCCGATATCCAGGGGCTTTCGAGACAGGCAATCACAGATGCAACAGAAAGACTGGGGATCACCGGGTATATGCACAAAAAGGTTGGCCATTATTCTCTCGGGATGAAGCAGCATTTGCTCGTTGCGATGGCCATCGTCAATGATCCGAAGCTGCTTATCCTTGATGAACCGCTGAACGGGCTTGATCCGACAAGTGCAATCAAAATCCGCAGGCTGCTGCTTGAACTATACAAAGAGGGGAAGACAGTTCTCGTTTCCTCGCATAACTTGCCGGAAATCGACCAGGTCACTTCTGACATTCTCTTCCTGAAGGATGGACGGATCATCGAGGAAAATATCCGGCAAAATGAAATCCTTTATTATCTGGTGAGCTTTGATCAGCCTGAAAAAGGTGAAGACGTATTGCGAGAATTTTCATTTCCTTTTGAAAAAGTGGAGGGGAAAATAAAATTGGACGACCTTCATTCATTGGCGGAGATGACGAAAAAGCTTGACGAGGCTCAGGTGCAAATTATGGACATCGAAAAAGTGAAGATGGGAACGGAAAGCAGGTACAGACATCTTTTTGCAAAGGAAGTAGAGTGATGGGGAAGCTGCTGACGTTTGAACTTAAAAAGTGGTGAAGCAATGGAAGTTCTTATGGATGCTCATCATTGTCCTTTTGGCGGGCTCTGGCCTTTTCACCCTTAATCAAAAGCAGGAAGCAACCCGCCCTGACAGGGCAGAGGAACGAATTATCCCGTATATTAGAGAGATCTCGAGTGCGAGAGACATGCTTCAGGAGCTTTCCCGAGAAGGGAAGGCCGATGAAAGCCAGGAGCTGCAAAAGGAAGACATCAGCAATATCGGCGCCTCCCTGTCCCAGTGGAAAGTGGCCATTAACAATAGCAGATGGGATGAGATGCCGGTCATCGAGATGGAATTCTGGCAGGGAATCCGTGAATATGAAAGCCACGGAGGCCTATTTTCCAGCCTGCAAGGCATGGAAAGGGAAATGGCGATTGAAAAGAACAAATGGATGGTCGAGCGCCGGCTTGCCTATGATGATGAACAATATGCGCTCTCTCCCGGACTTGTGATGAATCATCTTGCGGATTGGTCCTTTTCATGGTGGGGCTTGGCACTTGCCGTGCTTTTATTTGGCACGGTTGTCTCGGGAGAAAGGGAGCAGAATACATGGTCACTGCTGAGGACGCAGCCGATTCCGAAGTGGAAGCTGTACGCGGCAAAATATTTCAGTGCCGCCATCAGTGCCGGATTCCTGATCGGCTTGGTGTTTCTGATTGGGATGGTCATCCCGCTCTTGTTTGCGGATTACGGACTCAATCTCGATTATCCGCTCATCATCGTCTTCCCAGATCATTTTGTCACCATCACTGTCCTTGACCTGTTCCTTCGGAAAGCGACCTTGTTTTTCGGCAGCAGTTTGTTCGCCTTCAGCCTGGTCTTTTTGCTCAGCAATTGGCTGAAAGGCTCATTCAGTGTGTTATTGGGAACCGCGCTCACTTTCATGGGAATGTTCGGGCTGGCCGGCCTATCCGGTACAATCGAAAAACCATGGAATCCGTTCTTTGCGATCCAGGCTTTGGCGGAAGCACAGGAACTGACGGGAAACGAAGTAGTGGCAGGATTGATCTCAAGTCTTATCTGGGCTGTACTCCTTCTCTTCCTGGCTATCCGTCTGCCGGAAAAGAATCTGGAGTTGTTCGGAGGCAAAACAGTCATCAGACCGTTTTCTGACAGAGAGACAGGCAAAAGACGAGCTGCAATCCGAAAATTACTTTTGTTTGAATGGCGGAAGACGTGGAGACGGGGGCATTTTCTGCAGGCAGCAGCTGTACTTTTGGTTTTGGCCGGCTTCCACTTTGTTCACTCTTCTATCGAATCAAAAGCGCTGAAAGAGGCGTATTTGCATAAGCTCGACAATATGGATTCCGAGCTTGATATCTTGCGTATTATTAGGGGAATGGAGACTGATCACCCGGAGGCTTATTTTTTCCAAGAGGAAAAAGAAAAAGCAATCAGCATACTGGAAGAGGAGGTGCGGCTGGCAAAAAGGGCCTACCTCGAATACCAGGACGGGAATTGGCTTCCATTTTACCAGTATCAGCAATTTGTGGACAGAAGGTATAATGATGAATTTGATACAGGATTACTGGGCAATTATGCGGCGTCTTTCATCGGTCAAATGGCTCTGGATGCGAGTATCGAAGAAAAGAATTGGCTGATGAAATACAAACTGCAGCCGGTATTTACAGGGGAGTTAATACTCACTCCGTTTTCTTCTAGAGATGAAAAGGAGATAAAAGCGGAGGAAGTGAAGGCCGAAAACCACAAAAAAGTGGACAGCAGCGGGCTATTTGGCCTTTATTCTTTATTTGTGAACCACTATGTCTTCGTTATGATCATTTTGCTCTTTTTCCTATTTGGCGGCGGCCTGGCAATGGAAAGAGGGAAGAATCCGACCATCTGCCTTTTGCGCACACAACCTGTCTCGCTTTCATCGATCTACCAGGCAAAATGGCTGTCTGCTCTCAGCATCTCCCTGCTGACGAGCTTGGGAGTATTTACCTTCGCTCTTTTGCTCGGAACCTTGTTTGATCGTTTTGGAGACTGGATGTACCCGGTGCTGTTCTACGATACCACTTCGGTTGCCGAAGCCGAGGGGTATACAGGCTTTCAATCACAATGGATGGGCTTTCATTTCATTCCGATGGGAGAATACGTCCTCCAGGCAATTATGCTATTTTGTCTTGGATTGATCTTTATTCTCACACTTTCACATGTTCTCGGCCTGTTCTTGAACCGGTTTGGTGCTGTAGCCCTGACGCTAATCGTTTCTCTCGGCGGCTATTTCATCAGCACCGAGTTCTATCAGCGTTCCGCCCAATATTTTCCTTTCACTTTCTTGCATCCAGCCAAGATTGCAAATGGGGAACTGGCGGTAACACTTAACAATGCAGGTGTGACGGTTTGGATGGGGGCCATCATCCTGCTTGCTTCCACATTGGCTCTATGGTTAATTGGCAATCTGCTGGTTTTGCGGGCAAAGTAGTGAACGACGTTTATTTTATGGTTGATAATAAAAAAAGAGCATGTTATATATAATGTTACATGTGTATAAAATAACTATTTGAAGTAACTTTTGATATCGTAATTCCAAAATATGTAACCAATGATGTGACCAAGTAAATAAGGATTGTGAAACAGAAAATATAGCCTTGGCTGAAAGCTATATCACCTCTCCTTATTGAAACCCTATCACGGAGGTGTTAGATAAAAACTAACCGAGTCGTTTCGTTACAAACGTTTAGAGGACTTAATAGTTATTATTAATGTCGAATAAAGGTGGTACCGCGTCATAAAGACGTCCTTTCTAGGACTCTTTATGACTTTTTTATTTTGTTATTTTACTTTCTCAGGAGGAAAAGGCATGTCACAAAAAGTAAACGACTTTTCAAAATGGTATATTGATACGATTCAAAAAGCTGATTTAATGGATTACACCCCAGTTCGTGGTTGTATCGCTTTTAAACCAGATGGCTATGAGATTTGGGAACATATTCAAGAAGAGATGGATAAACGATTTAAAGAAACGGGTCATCGGAATGCATACTTTCCGATGTTAATTCCGGAATCCTTCTTTCAAAAGGAAAAGGATCATATTGAAGGATTCTCACCAGAGCTTCCTTGGGTAACAGAAGCGGCAGGAGAGAAATTGGAAGAACGATTAGCACTTCGTCCAACTTCAGAAACAATGATTGGACATTTGTATTCTAACTGGATCAATAGCTATCGGGATCTCCCGGTTTTAATTAATCAATGGGCTAACGTATTCCGCTGGGAAAAGAAAACTCTTCCCTTTATCCGAACCTCAGAATTTTTATGGCAAGAAGGCCATACAGCTCATACGGATGAAGAAGAAGCGCGTCAGGAAACGATGCAAATGTTAACGATTTATAAGGAGGTCGTGGAAGGATTACTTGCGATTCCAGTATATGATGGTCAAAAGACTCCATTAGAACGCTTTGCTGGAGCTGTTGATACATTTTCCATTGAAGCGATGATGAAAGATGGAAAAGCCGTACAAGCAGGTACTTCACATTACTTAGGTACAAAATTTGCGGAAGCCTTTGACATCAAGTATTTAACGAAAGAAAACAAACACGAATATGTTCATACTACATCTTGGGGGACGTCCACCCGTTTAATCGGTTCTGTGATCATGGTTCATGGTGATGAACAAGGTCTTGTATTACCGCCAAAAATTGCCCCGACACAAGTTGTTTTGATTCCGGTCGGTCCATGGAAAAAGAACCCTGCGATTGTGGAGAAACTAGATGAAATCTTTGCAGCTTTAAAAGCGAAAGGAATTCGCGTTCGTCTTGATGATTCTGATCAATCACCAGGTTATAAATTCAACGAATGGGAGTTAAAAGGCGTGCCTGTACGTGTTGAACTGGGTCCACGGGATTTAGAAAATGATCAAGCGCTACTAAAAGCTCGCGATGCAGAGGAGAAAGTTTCCGTGCCTTTAGAATCGATTGTTGAAAGCATTGGAAAAGAGCTGGAAACGATGCAAACCCGTCTTTTTGAAAAAGCTAAAGCTTTCCGTGAGGAGCATTCACACACACATATCGATACGATGGAAGATTTAAAACAACATCTGGCGCAATCCGAGCAAAACGGGACTATTCCCGGCTGGATCTTAGCTGGCTGGTGCGGCGACGATACATGTGAAGAAATGGTAAAAGAACAAACAAAATTCACATCGCGAAACATTCCATTTAACCCAATCACGACAAAGCGAACATGCCTTCATTGTGGGAAAGAAGCAAAACACACCGTTTGGTTTGCTCGAGCGTATTAATATATTCCCCTTAGATCGTCTAGTCGGTTTTGAAGATATCGCGAAAGGTTTGATATTCAACGATAATTGATAAATGGAGTGGTATACACATCAATTTCGGAGAGATGTTGTAAATGAAGCAGCTGCTTTAAAGAAGAGAAAGGATACAATTATGTATCAAGGAAAGTTACGAAGAATCACAATCATACTGTTAGCATTATATACCGTTTTGATCCTCTATTGTTTGTATATAGGTTTCAATAGAGCTTCTTTTCCACAAGATTCTAGCATGCGATATAATCTGATACCTAACGGGATACCTTTACACTTTCCCGGAAGGTATTTTCAAATTTGGTTTTTTGAGTTCGGCAACTTCGCAGCATTTATACCTTTTGGAATTGTCATCCCGCTTCTGTTTCGCTGTAATTTCATTCGATTTATAACCTTATTTATCCTGTCTATTACCACTCTTGAAATCTTACAAATGCTATCTCGTTTAGGATCTTTTGATGTTGACGATATCATTATTAATACATTAGGGGCAGCGGTAGGATTTTGGGCACAGCGGTTAGTGCGTAATGATCGAAATAAATTTAAAGGGATCTGTCGGATGATCTTAACAGCCTTTATACTTTCCATTGGAGTCATTGTCATTGTTGGCGGCATCAATCATTATTTGGAAAATGGAGGTGGCGATGTTGTAGCTCTGAATGAACTTAGATTACAAGATGGCATTGTACTGTGGGAAGACCCCCCTTTAAGTTTTACAGCAGACCGAAAAAAGGTTGATCCTCAAATCAATATGTACAGTAGAAAAAATACAAGAAATAATGAGTTTACATATCATTTAAATGGCAAGTATACAAAAATGGAAGGCTATGCTGCTATACCAGATGAAACAACTCCACTCAAAGAAGCAGAAGGGATAAGTGATATAATATTGATCGCAGATGGCGCAGAAATTTATTCCCTTGGGTTATCTGGTAAAAGTGGAGAGAATCAGGTCATCTCTTTTCAAATTCCTTTAAGCGGTGTAAATGAACTTACGATAAAATTAACTGACGATGATCCAAATCCCAATATCAATGCCGTGATGTGGGACATTACGCTTATAGAAGTCAACACAGGACAAAGGATTATTAATAGTATAAAAGAGAAATTACGTTCTCTATTCTAACAAGTTTCACAAAAGGCGTGCCCGTACGGATTGAACTAGAAAATGATCAAGCGTTATAGAAAGCAGGGATGCAAAAAAAGTTTTTATGCCTGTAGAATCGATTGGTGTAAGCATTGAAAAGAGCTGGAAACGATGCAAAGCCATCTTTTTGAAAAAGCTAAAGCACACACATATCGATACGATGGAAGATTTAACACAACACCTAGCGGAATTGGAGCAAAACGGGACAATTCCTGGTTGGATATTTGCTGGTTGGTGCGGTGATGATTCATGCGAAGAAATGGTAAAAGAACAAACAAAATTCACATCGCGAAATATTTTAGACTGCTGACGATTAAGCTTTACGGGATAGAAATCAGTCGATGAAGAACAATTCTTGGCCGACCATTCGAGCATAGCGTTTGGGTCAAGACGGCAACAAAAAAACACCGGCCCATTTTATCCTAGCTGCCAACCAAGCAGGTTTAACCCAATGCGATCTGTGGTAAATTCAAAGTACAGAAAAGAGCATGGGGAAGGTGAACAGCATGATGAGACAGTGGAACTTCATAATCGACAATAAATTGATCACGGTTTACAGCAAAGACCTGAAACGGGCGAAAGAAGAGGCCCGCTTAATATATGAAGAGCTGCGGAAGAACGCAGGATAAAGGAAACACCAGTCGATTTTCATGACTGGTGTTTTTGTTTTTATCATGATCGGCTTTTCTTTAAAAATGGTATACTAGCCGAAGAGTATACGGAACATTTAAACTAATAAAAAACAAGGGGATTTTAAAAATGGACCATAAACTTTGGCGGGTGGGCACAACCTATATTCCGGTGTCCCGAGTGAAAGATTCCGCAGCATGGTATGTGAATAATTTAGGTGCGGAATTGAGTTATCAAGATGAAGACAAGGCGATTATTAATCTGGCAAACCAGAGCTTTTTTCTTGTGAAGTCCAGTGAAAATCAAAGCTCTAATTTCATTGATTGTTATGGCAAGGACCGTTTTTCTTTAACGTTCGAAGTGGATGGATTGGCTGCTTTAAAAGCGATACATAGGAAATTTGCTGAGCTTGGGGTAAAGGTCGGGGACATAGAAGACAGAGGGCATTCTGGGAGGAATTTTGTTTTTTACGATTTAGACGGCAATGCGTTTGATGTGTGGAGCGAGTTAAGTTCAAGTTTTAAAGAAAGATATTTTTCCGAGAGGGGGGTATCTCAATAAATAAGTTTTATGTTGCCTCAAGCTTTAGAAACATAGAGACCGTTCGCCAGGTAAGTGAGCAATTGATCAATAAGGGATATATTCAAACCTATGATTGGACAAAGAACGATCGAGCCCAGACTGTTGAAAGCTTAAGGGACATTGGAATCAAAGAAAAAGGGGCTGTATTGGCGGCCGATTTCATTATTGTATTATTGCCGGCTGGAAAAGGCAGCCATATTGAATTTGGTATGGCCCTTGCTCTGGATAAAAAAATATATCTTCATTCACCTGATGGCGATATCAATCATGCAGAAACAACGAGCACATTTTACCATCTATCAAATGTGGAAAAATGCAGCGGGCCGATTGATCAGTTAGTGGAGACAATCACAAAGAAAAATTTGATAGTAAACTGACGGGCGCCTTTCTTGGAAAGGCGCCTCTTTTATTGTGGGGACCGAGCCTATTGCCACTTGCTGATCCAAAGAGAGAGCTGGCTTGCCATAAAGTCGGAGCTGTACTCGCTGCCGTTTTGGATCCACCAGGATAGAATGCCGACGAAGGAGGAAGCGATGATGTCCTTTGATAATCGTTGCTCTGGTTCTCGCTGCAAAAATTCACGTCTCGCTTGCACGTTTTCTGCAATGAATTGATGGAGTTTCGTTCGGAACCCTTTCTCTTGCATCAATACGGAAAGATATCTACGGTGCTGATAAAAATAGTCCAATATAGCAGGCATCTGATCAGCTGCCTCTGCCTGCTTTGTCTCCAGCAAAGGCGACAAACTTTCGGACAGGTCGTCGAATACATCATACACGACATGCCTCAATAAATCCCTCATATCTGTATAGTGCAAATAAAAGGTAGCACGATTCAGTTCTGCCCGCGCGGCCACTTTTTGTACCGTTAGTTCCTGTGTATTCCCCGTTTCTGCTAATAAGGCGATCGCTGCTTCCTTCAGCAACCGTTTGGAACGGATGGCGCGAGGGTCTTCTTTTTTTGCAGACATGTAATCCACTCCTGTCTATTATCTCTATTTTTTTCGACATAGACCTTTATTCTGTCGCATAATTGACGTTTTGACGCCAATTGTCGGTGGTATAAGCTTTTGATTGTTGCTACAATCTATTTTATTGTCACAGTGTCGATAAAGTAAAGGGAGGACGATCAGCTTCATGAAACAACCGATTAATCAAAAGGTACTGCTATTTGTAATATTACTAGGTGGATTTCTTTCGATTTTAAACCAAACGATTTTAAACGTGGCACTCAGTCATTTTATGGATACATTTCATGTGAAGGCGACGACTGTGCAGTGGCTGACAACGGGCTTCATGCTCGTGAATGGCGTGCTGATCCCGGTTACCGCCTTTTTGATGAAGCGTTTTTCAACGCGTCAGTTATTTATCAGCTCCATGCTTTTTCTTTTCGTGGGCTCATTGTTTTGTGCGGCAGCACCTAATTTTCCGGTTTTATTAACCGGACGGATGATTCAGGCAGCGGGGGCAGGGATTATTATGCCACTGATGATGAACGTTGCCATGATCATTTTTCCTCCTGAAAAAAGGGGGAGTGCGATGGGTCTATTAGGGCTCGCGATGATTTTTGCGCCAGCGATTGCGCCGACTCTATCAGGCTTCATCATTGAATATGTGTCGTGGCGCTGGTTATTTATCGGTCTTTTGCCGCTCGCAGCGATTGTCATTTTGCTGGCATTGAAATATTTGGTGAACGTCTCTGAGGGAGCCGCTGCCAAATTGGATGTATGGAGCGTCGTGCTTTCTACCGTCGGATTTGGATTTGTTCTATACGGATTCAGCAACGCGGGAAGCCATGGATGGGATGATGCGCTTGTCTTAACGGGTACTATTGGCGGCATACTCATACTGGCACTCTTCAGCATCCGCCAATTGCGTTCGGACGATCCGCTTTTGAATCTGCGCGTCTTTACCAATCATACCTTTACAATGACGTCGCTTATTAACGTGATCGTTACGATGATGCTCTACGCCGACATGATTTTATTGCCGATCTACTTACAGGACGGACGCGGATTTACCGCATTCGATGCTGGTCTTCTCTTGTTGCCCGGTGCAATTATCAATGCGCTTCTTTCGCCGGTCACCGGGAAACTGTATGACCGCTTCGGTGCGAAACCATTGTTTATCATCGGTTTACTGTTCGTCATCCCTTCGATGTGGGTGGTGACGGATATTTCGGCTACGACGACGTATACGTTTTTGATGGTCAGGACCATTTTCTTGCGGATCGGCTTGAGCTTCATTACGATGCCGCTGAGCACCTCCGCCTTGAATGCATTGCCGAAACAGCTCGTCACACACGGCACTGCTGTCAACAATACGGTCCGCCAACTGGCGGGTGCGATTGGCACAGCCGTTGTCGTCACGATTTTCACGTCAAGATCAACAGAATACGCAACCGAACTGATGTCGCAAGGTGTTACAGAGGGAATCAAAGCACTTGCATCCATCTATGCTTCGGGGCAAGCATACTACTTCATGACGATCCTGGCTGTCATCGCGCTCGCCATCACAATCTTTACACCGCTGAAAGGGGCGGCAGGATCGGAAGGAGCCAAGTCGTAACGGTATTACTGATATGAGGAAAATCAGGAGTTTATAGAAATCACCCCAGACCCGCACTTTACATGCGGGTCTTTTCTATTTTAGGTAAAAAAAGAAAGATTTTAATGAAAATTTGAAACAAAATCGCTTGGAATTCGACTTATTAACTGAGGGGGGAGGCCAATGGATGGCGAGGTAGATATAGAAAGCTTATTTAGGAGTTTCCATTTGGATGTTTATCATTTCTCATTATATTTTTCCAACAATAAACAAGATGCAGAGGATATTACACAGGAAACATTCCTGAAAGCGATAAATGAGATTCACAGGCTGAGGGATCCTTCCCGGGCCAAGTATTGGCTGCTTTCGATAGCGAGGAATACGGCATTCGACCATTTGCGCAGAAAGAAAAGAAAATTGTTATTGTCTGGCCTAATGGAAAGCCTTGCGCACCAAACCCATAATGAATCTTTGGATGATCACATGCTGATTAAGGAGCAGTGGTAGGAGGTACAAGATGCCCTGTTGAAAATCAAGCCGCATTATCGCAGCTTGCTTATCCTGCGCGGGGTTCAGGAGCTGACGATAAAAGAAACAGCGCTAATCTTGGATTGTACGGAGTTAAAGGTCCGGGTCGATTTTCATCGGGCAGTGAAGGTGTTAAAAAAGGAACTTCAAGGATGGGAGGGGATGGAGATTGATGAAAAAGACCGTCGCTTCGACCGAAGAGGCTAAACAGCTGCTTAGTCCTATTAAAAATCGTACCGACTTAGAACCAGACCGGGAATTCGTCAATCAGTTACAGCACCGTCTCCAAATGAAAGAAACAAAGAAAAACTGGAGGGTTAAGGCATTCCCGCTCTTAACAGCAGCTGCCGTACTCCTCCTATTGCCGCTACTCGTGTCTTCCTTTGTTCATCAGAGGGAGGCAGGGAAACCATTCCAGATTGAAGAGTTCTCACAAATTCAATTGGTGGATACGATCGAATACGGAAAAGCCGATTTGAGGAATGAGTGGATGAATCCTGTCAGCAGTTTTGACATCGAGAAGAATACCCTCTATGTATTGGATGATGCAAACTCCCGGATCGTAATCAGGAAAAAAGACGGAAAGACGAGAACCTTCCCGATTCAAAAAAACCCAAATATAATTGGCGGCCTAGAAGATATTTTGGTGACGAAAAGCGGGGACATCTATGTGCTAAACACTGCGGAAAATATCGTGTGCCAATACAAATCAGATGGAGAGTTAGCTGAGACGTATGATCTATCCGGCCTGGATCTGTTTTTCCCCGACTCCTTAATCGAACGAAACGGCGAAGTGATGGTCAGCCAAAACCAAGAACGGTTTGCTAGCCTCGCTGACTTACACTTTTTGGAGGAGAGAGAGCTATCCTACCAATTGAAGCGGGTCAATCGGAAGGAAAGTGTCCTGCAATTGAATGAGGAAGGACACCATGACGAATATAAAATATTCTCCGATTTAGGGCTTGGCAATTTGGCAGTACAGCAGGTGACGGAGGATCAAATTATTTATATGCAGACCGTGACGCCGCCCGTCAACACTCCTGTTTCAGAGACACATGTGTTAGCGCTAAACCGGCAGGGTGATACGCTCGGGGGGGTGCGCATCCCTGAAGAGAAATTTATCGTCAAACCCCAGAGAATGGAGAGGTATATTCAGACAGAGGGAAACCAAATCTTTCTCATGATACCTGAGAAGGAATATATTGGCGTGTACGAAGTCGCATTGGGAACAGAATATGATCGTTTGATTGAGGAGCAGTTGGAGAAAGTGGAAATCGGCTATGATTATCGAACTTTTGGAAAACCCTTTCCTGAGTTGGAGGCAGAACTTCTTCAGCTTTTCAGAAGGGGTGAAATCAACTTTGGAGATGAAGACTCATTGAACGGCGCGGCCATCGATGAGCAAGGAACCGTTGTTGTTGATTTTAAGGATTTCATGGCGGGAAGTCCGGCAAGTGCACAGGCACAAACCTTGTTCCATGCGCTTCATTCGGCAACCTTTGAGAAATTTCCCGAAATCAAACAGATTTATTTTCAGTTTGACGGCAGCTTCAGCGCGTGGGCGCATTGGCTGGAAAGCACGGAAGAGCCTTGGAAAGGGATGAAGTGAACCCATATCCGTAAAGGGGCCAACCAGATCGGATGCACAGCAATTTCCGTTGCTACTAAGGTAAAAGTGAGGGATGGCGATGAAGCTTGTTTATTTATTGGCAGTGCTTTTATTCGTATTGAGTGGATGCCAGAAGGCTGAAGGAATAATTGAAAATAATACAGCTAACGTCTCGGGAGAAGGCACTACAATAATGCCTAGCCCTGTTGAAGTACAAGATTCAACTGACTATTTGGCTAACAATGAAGGGGAGTTATCCGAACAAGATATCGAAACGGCATATGAGCTGTGTGCTAGGGCGCTGACCGAATATTATGAAGCAATATGGAACGGCTCGGATATCGAGCTGAGCACATTCATCGATAACGGCCACCTCAAACGATATACGGAAAAGAAAATCCGCTCTCAGTATGGGACCTATGCAGCTTATACGAAGGACCCGGTGAAGGAGGTTGAGATCCATGAATGGGAAGCGAAGTACATGGCCGATGAGGAGGGGGGCTATCTATATCTGAACCTGCCTGCGGAAATTCATAAGATAATCGGCAGCTATAGTGAACCGACGGAATTTCTTGTCCGCAATGTAAACGGCAAGCTGGTGATCGTCGATTGGTATACGAAGGGGAAAGACAGTTATGACTTCATCCATCGCGGAGAAAATCAAACGATAGATAACCCGGCTATTTGGAATGATGGGGAATGGGTAAAGCAATTGAAAAATTGAGTTGACCGCGAATAAAGGGGACATGTAAATGAAAGCATGCCCCGAGAACGAAAAGGAAAAGAATGAAAGTTGCATCGAGAGAGGTGGATATATTCACCTCTCAGTTTGTTTTTGCACAAACACAAAAATTCATCACTGCTCATCCAACGGGGCACATAGAGGCGTTCTATGTGCCCTTCGCCGACGCACTCCCCTCCGAGAGTAACATAGAAGCGTCCTATGTGCCCTTCGCCGACGCACTCCGCTCCGAGAGTAACATAGAAGCGTTCTATGTGCCCTTCGCCGACGAACTCCCCTCCAAGGGTCACATAGGAAACTTCTATATATCAAAAAGAGACTTCAGCATGATACTTCAGTTACTTGTTGTTGGCCATCACTACTTCCGTTGGCTCCCATTCAGTTGGAGTGAGGTATCAACACATACTCCGAAAAAAAGCCTATTTAAAAGAAAAATGTAAAGTGTAGTTGACATGCGGGTTAATGTAAAGTACACTTTACTTATTAAGAAATGTAAAGTGCACTTTACTCTTATGAAGGAGGCAATATGAAAAACAGAATCCGTGAACTGCGGAAATTGAAAAAGATGACGCAGGAAGATTTATCTAAGGAAGTTGGCGTGTCCAGGCAATCCATCATTGCCATTGAGTCAGGGAAATTCAATCCATCTATTGAACTTGCCTACAGCATTTCGAAAACGTTCGACAGCACAATCGAAGAAGTGTTTTTATTCGAAGAGGAGGGAATGTGAGCATGGAAATATCGATCAGCGGTATGATTGGTTTGTACGGGGGAGCGATTTTCGGGCTTCTTGGCTGGTGGTTCGGCCGGAAGAAAGCGAAGAAAAACAGAGGGTTGGATGAGTTATACTATCATATTTGGCAGAAGGCGAGATCCACCTCTTGGTATGTGACACTAGGTACGATATATGTTTTCTTTACGTTGATCATGCTAGGGATCGAGTTAAGCCCGGCAATGGTTTTAGGAGTCCTTCTTCTGGCGCATCTTGGAAGTTGGGCAATTAGCGGCATGGTTTTGGCCATCAGCATGTCTGGTTCGGCGCCGATGCAGCTTTCCCGTGTAAAGATCGGCGTCACCACTGTCGTTTTGTCCATCATTGTTTTTACGGTGCTTTCAATCGTCACGAATAACTGGAAGTTTTTGATATTCAGCATCTTGCCAAATCTCATTGGACTTTTAACCGCTCTTACGCCAAATAAAAAAGACACCGAATAAGCTGTACTTGTTTTCCCTTTGGATATGCTTTTCCAAAGGGTTTTTTCGTGTCATGGTTCGTTTTTTTCGCCCAATCACTAAAAGCTCGGATCACTTTTTTTATGCTCCAAAAATGTTCATGGCAGCATTTTCCTCGCAAAAAGGATTATACTGGAACAGGGTTGTGCGGATTTTCAGCAAGAAGGGGAAGAGAAAATGAGAATGGTAGAGGCCGATCAATTACAAAAAGACAAGGTCAGCGAATTCTTCATCCAGCATTGGGGAAGCACGGAGATGGTGATCTCTAGCGGAGTCTTTGATTGTACGAGTTTGGAAGGCTTCGCGGTGTTGAATGACAAAGAAACGATTGTTGGTTACATTACATACGTTATCTGCGCGGATGAGTGCGAAATCATTTCCTTGGATAGCGTGGAAGAAGGCAAGGGGATTGGAACTTTTTTAGTGCAGCAGGTGGAAAAAAAAGCAAAAGATGCAAAGTGCAAGAGGGTCAAACTGATTACGACAAACGATAACATACGCGCTTTGGCGTTTTACCAAAAGCGGGGATATCGCCTGGCAGAACTTTATGTTGGGGCGGTGGATGAGGCTCGGAAACGAAAACCGGAAATCCCTGAAAACAGCGAGGACGGGATTCCCATTCATGACGAAATTTTGCTCGCCAAACCGCTGTGATGAAATCATACAATAGAAAAGGGGAAACAACATGGCAATTGCAACTGGACTTTTCATTTCATTAATAGGGGTATATATAGCGTTTCTGCTAAGCAAAGGCAAATCGAAAAAGAGAAAGGCGATCGTTTGGGGGATCTTACTGATGATTCCCATTTCACCGGCTCTGTCCTTTTCAATCGGGCTTATGGCGGCGTGGATTACGAAAAGCGGCTGGTCCGCCTTTATTATGGTCTATGTTTTTCCTGCCCTGTTCCTAATCGGGCTCATCATGCTGCTAGTTGGAATCTTCCAGAAAGATGTGGCGAAACAGCCTCATTGATGTTGCAATACTTATAGAATGGAGCAATGCCAATGAATTTGGGCAAACCGATCGCGAAAGGAAATACGGCAAGTATTTATCGGTCCGGCAGTGAGGCTATAAAGGTTTATAACGACTTCCTGCCGGATGGGGAAGCGAGAAAAGAAGCAAACAAGCAAAAGTTTGCTTATGCAAGCGGACTTCCGGTACCTGAGGTATTTGAAGTCACCGAAATAAACGGGAAGCAAGCGATACGAATGGAATACATCAGTGGGAGCACATTAGGAGATTTATTTTTCAACGATCTAAGAAAAGCAGAGTACTACTTGGATATGTCGGTCGATATGCAGATAAATATCCATGCAGTTCGTCCAGACAACGCGATGGAACCAATGGCCGCCAAACTACAACGTCAAATTAAGAGCGGGCCATTTTTAGACGAAAGGCAAAAAAACTATTTGTTAAAAAGGCTCGATTCGTTCACATATGAGAGCAGGCTTTGCCATGGCGATTTTCATTTGTTCAATGTGATTCAGGCAGAAGACCACTTGGCCGTAATTGATTGGGTGGATGCCAGTTCAGGCGATATTCGTGCGGACGTATACCGGTCGTATCTTTTGTATTCGCAATTTTCGGCCGATGTGGCGGAGCAGTATCTGCGGCTTTATTGTGAAAAAAGCGGGCTTACAAAGTCGGATGTTTTTCAGTGGGCACCTGTCATCGCCGGGGCGAGATTATCCGAAAATGTCTCCTCAGAGAACACGGATCGCCTTTTGGGAATCGTCAATCAATCGATGGAAGCTTGGAGGGAAGAATGATGGAAACAGAATTGGGCCGAGCGATCGAGTTGCGAAAGAAGGGTCATTACACAGAATCCAATGACATTCTAATAAAATTGGTGCAAAGCTTTCCGGCTCATCCATTGATAAATTATCAATGTGCGTGGAGTTATGACCTTTTAGGGGAAGAAGCGAAGGCTGTCCCTTATTATGAAAAAGCGATCCAGTTGGGATTGCCGTCCAAGGATTTAGAGGGGGCTTTCATCGGACTGGGCAGCACCTATCGGACGTTAGGAGAATATGAGAAGTCGAGAAGGACATTTGAAAAGGGGATGGAAGTATTTCCTGATAATCGGGCAATGCAAACGTTCTACTCGATGACTTTGTATAATTTGAACGAGCACAGCAAAGCGATGGAGCTGCTGCTAAACTGCTTAACGGAAACGACAAAAGATCCAGAAATCCTTAGCTATAAAAAGGCGATAGATTTTTATTCGGATCAACTGGATCGAACATGGAAGTAGGGAGAAGCATGGCAAAGTCAATCATCTTTGATATGGACGGGACGCTGTTTCAAACTGACAAAATTTTAGAAATATCACTGGAGGGCACGTTTGCGCATTTACGGTCTATTCATAAATGGAGTGGAGAGACACCCATTCAAAAGTATCGTGAAATCATGGGCGTTCCATTGCCGAAAGTGTGGGAAGCATTATTGCCTGAACACTCCCATGGAGAGCGAAAATACACTGATGCGTATTTTCTTGAAAGATTAATTGAGAATATAGAAAAGGGCAATGGTGCGCTGTATCCCCATGCCGAATCTGTTTTGCAGTTTTTAAAAGAGAATGGGTATTCGATCTACATAGCAAGCAACGGTTTAACTGCATATTTAGAGGCAATCGTGAAGCATTATCATTTGGATAGATGGATTACCGAAACCTTCAGCATACAAGAAATTGACTCATTGAACAAAGCGGATTTGGTTAAGACGATAGTAAACAAATACGGGATTGTCCACGGCGTGGTAGTGGGTGACCGCCTTTCAGATATCAATGCAGCGAAAGAGAACGGATTGATTTCAATCGGGTGTCATTTTGATTTTGCCCAGGAAGATGAACTTGTGCATGCTCATGTGGTCATACATAATTTGAATGAGTTGAGAATGTTATTGCCTGCCTTAAATGACAATGAGCCAGCAGTCCGATGATAGGGCGCTTTTCTTGAACTTAAGTAGATAGTAACAGGGGGTGACAGATGATGATTGATTTTCTATCAAATCAATCCGCTTATATCGAAGACGTTGCAGATATGGTTTATAAAGAGTTTGTGGTAAAAACAAATAGCAAAATTACTTTTCAAGAGGTGAAAAATTTCTTTTCAAACACTAAAAAGGATGAGTTTCCCATTACATTAATAGCAGTAGACGATGGAAAGTGTTTAGGAACAATATCAATCTTTGAAAATGATTTAAAGACACAAGATATCTACAAACCCTGGCTTGCATCCTTATATACAAAACCTGAATATCGTGGCAAAGGTGTAGGACAAGCTCTCATAACTGAAACTTTAAAGGTCGTTAAGGACTTAGGTTATAAAGAACTTTATCTGAGAACTGAACATGCTTCCGAATATTATAGAAACAGGGGCTGGATTTTTGTAGGCGCAGTCTCAGATGATAGAAATGAAAAGGTAGATATTTTCAAATTCGATTTAAAATGAAATGAGTGCTTTGAATACAGATGACATCTCATTAAATGGTTAAAACGCTTGGAAGATTCCAAGCGTTTTGACTTATATTCTTTGTATCCTCTTTTGATACTTGCTATGTCCATCGGTTACACCGAGAAATTCAAAGCGATTGGACTTATAAAAATGATTCAGTTTCATATTGTCTGCCACACAATCTAACTTAAGATATTCTTTATCACTAGTATTGTCTTGGATCCAAGACAATATGCTTTTGCCTAACCCTTTCTTCATATGGGCAGGGAGGATGGCAAGTCTATGTAAATAAAGCGACTTTGAAGAACTGTCACTTCCCCAAATATGGCTATCCCACTCACTTTGTTCAGATAATAGCGTGAATGTAGCCACAATATCATTATCTTTTAATACAATGTATGTTTCTTGGTCCAGTATGGCTTTTTCAATCTCCTCATCATCACCCCCGTCCAATAGAAACCTCCACTGATTTATATTATTCTCTTTCATCCATTGAGCGATCTGTTTTAACATGTTTATGATTACACGGCTGTCGTCTTTTGAAGCTATTTTTACTTCAAAACCTTCATGGTATTCCATTTTTCTCCTCCTTTTTCGATTGCGATCTAAATTGCCCAACCTTTCGCAAAATCAATTTGACCTGTCAGCGCCAATTCCGACATAACCTGTCTTCTCCACGATCTCCTGGCCTTCTTTGGACAAAATCCAGTCGATGAAGCGGTCTGCACTGGGATTTTCAGTGCCTGCCGTAATGGCATAAAATTCGTGTGTGATCGGGTACGACCCCGATCGGATCTTCTCGATAGTCGGTTCATTCCCGTCGACGGCCAGCAGTCTGATATTTTTGTTTCCGACCATGGATTCCGAATAAAAACGGAATGTATAACCGATGGCACTGTCATAGTTTCGGTAATCCGCTACGTTCGTAATAATCCCGCTCATGAGATCGGCGACTTCTTCAGTCGGTGCTTCCATAATGGGCACGTCGCCCATGAACCCTTCGAGTGCCGTCTGGCTGCCGCTATCTGCGGAGCGTTGGAATGCCCTGATTTTCGCTCGCTTTCCGCCGACCTCTTTCCAATTCGTCACCTTGCCGGAGTAGATGTCGCGCAGTTGTTCCTGAGTCAGCCCTTTGATCGGATTGTTCTTATTGACAAAGAAGACGAAGGCCTCTTTCCCGATTGGGGTGAGGACGAGTTCTTTGCCGCGTTCCTCCGCACGCTTGCGCTGTTCTTCCGACGGACTAGCCGCGAAGATGATATCGACATCACCGTTTAGCAGGTTCTCATACGCCTCCCCGGTCCTGGTTGACATGACTTCGCTATCGTAAGGGTCGTATTCCTTTCGCGGATAGACCGCTTGGGCAAAAGCAGCATACACCGGATAAAGAGCGGTAGCTCCGTCAAGTTTCGGTATATCCTCTTCGATCTCGAAGGAAGCTGGCCCGCCGAGTTGTACCGCTTTCGTATCCGGCTGATTTGGTGCATATTCGTACAAGTCGACATCTGCTGTCTCTACGACTGGCTTTGTGAGTTTATAGAGCTCGGGAGCCGCAACTAGAAATCCGATCGCAACGATCGCTAGCGGAATGCCGTAGAACACGGAACGCCGATTGATCTTAAAAATTGCCAAGCCAACCATTACAATAAAACCGAGTAATGTTCCGATTAGTACAGGTATCCATTCGCTGTGCCCGCTTAACAAAAACATGAAGCTGCCCAGCACCCCGAAAAATGACACAACTACGATCAAACCTGCCAAAGAAGCAATTCTGCCAGCTAGTTTCATTCCGCATCTCATCCCTTTTTTTTATCATTATAGCAGTACGAAGATGGCAGGCGAGTCGTCTCTTACCGCCATAACCACTCATATAACATCAATAGATTTAGCGGCCCTGCATTTCAATGCTGTGATAATATTTGATTATATAGAATTTTACCATTAATTTAATCGAAAGGTTGTTTTAAATGGGGTATAAGATTGTATTTTTTGATATTGATGGGACGATTACAAACTTCGAGGACGGAAGCATTTCAAACAGTACAAAAAAAGCGATTAAAATGTTAAAAGATAAAGGATTGCAAGTCGTAGCAGCGACCGGCAGACCATTATCGATGTGTGACGAAATAAAAGCGTTAGGAATCGATACTTTCATTACTGCAAATGGAGGGCACGCAAAACACCACAATGAAATTATACATAAAGTCCTGATGGATAAAAGAATCGTGCACGAAGTTGTTGAGTTTGCCCATACCCAAAACAATGCATTAGCGTACTACTCCGAGAGCTATAGCATGAATGGAATGAAAGATGACAATGTATTAAAAGCACTGAAGGAAACCCTGTTTTTGAACGAGTATCCCCCGATCAATCAAAAGGTTTTGGAAGATGAATTATTTTTAATGTGCCTTTTCGCAGACGATGACACCCTTATAAGATATGTTGAAAGGTTTCCCGATTTAACCTTTAAAAGGTGGCACCCATATATTCTGAATGTGTTGCAAGAAGACATATCAAAGTCCTTAGCGATCATCAAAGTGCTGGATTATTTTAATCTTGATAAGAGTGAGGCCATTGCATTCAGTGATGGGGAGAACGATATTGATATGTTGGAACTGGTCGGTTTAGGTATCGCAATGGGAAACGGAAATGAGAACTTAAAAAAGGTTGCCGACTTCGTGACAAAGAAATCCAGTGAGGACGGCATTTCTTTTGCGCTGGAAAGGTTCGGAGTGATTTAATTTCGCTTTGGAGAGGGGTATCTCTTTTATTGGAATGTGGTAAGTAGCTTACGCCAAAAGTTTAAAAAGTTATGAGGGAGAACAACTAACACTTACTAAATGGAAAAAACATATAAATGAGACTGAATAAATAATTGTAAAAAAATGAAATTTAATTAATGGGAAAGAAGAATGGAAGAAGAGGGTTGAATTGCTGAAAGATATAAATAAAATATTGGGAGGATTATTTATAATGAACCTAACGATTATTAAAAGTGTTAGAACAAATAATTTTAAAGATGAGGCTATCATGCAAAAGATTACAGATTTGTGGAAAGGGGCATCAAGTGTTTTACAAAATCAGGATGAGGTTACGTATGGTTTGTATCATGATTATGAGAGTGATTATAAAGGGGAGTATACATTGAGCGTAGCAATAGAAAGTAGTGATAACGCGTCGACAATTAAAATTCCAAATACAAGTAAATATGAGGCTTTTGAAGTAGATATTTTAGATGAAAATGGAATACTTAACACCTGGAAGCAGATTTGGGAGCTTGAAGATAGAGGAGATTTAAAGAGAGCTTATTCATTTGATTATGAAAAATATTACCCTAATGGTCAAATCGAGATTCACATAGCTACTAAATAGTGAAACAAGAAAGGGTTCTGCATATTAGATATGACTAATATGCAGAACCCTTTTATTTTTCTATCTTTATATTCGAACTTTCAAAAATACGATACTGTCCTGCTATTTGCTATACAATTCAAGGTAATGCAAGAGCATAAAAGGAATAAACTTTTGAAGATGCTAAAACTTTCTATGAACAAACTACGAATATACCAATAGGCGATGATATTGGGAAAGCATGGGATGAATAAATGGAAAATGACTTACGTTTGATCAAACAAATAAAGAAGAATGCGAAGGAATCCTCGGCGAATTCGCTAGTGACGAAATATTATAAGGAGATGTATGCATTCCATTACAAGCAGACATTGGATCCGGAATTGTCTTTGGATTTGACGCAGGAGTTATTCGTTGGTGTATTGCAAGCGATACATAGCTACGACCCGAAAAAGGCGTCTTTCCGCACATGGCTGTATCGGGTGGCCTCAAATCGGGTCGTTGATTACTTCCGCTCCAGACATTATCGGTATGCACAATTCACACAGCCGATTGATGAGGTGCAAGAAGAATTTGAAGATGAGTTTAACTTGGAAAATGCACTCGAATATAAGGAGCAATTAGAGATTGTTAATTCATTGGTGAATCGGCTGGATTCACATTCTCAGCAAATTATCCGCCTGAAGCTATTCGGTGAATATACGTTGAGTGAAATCGCCTCGATTGAAGCCATTCCTTTATCGACGGTCAAAACGAGATATTATGCGACACTAAAATGGATTCGGAAAGAATGGGAGGCGCTAGCTTGTGAAGAAAGATAAATTGAACATCCCGATGCCGGATGACAGCATCATCGCCGAGCAAATCAGCCAAATTGTTTCACACGGCTTAGTGAAAAAGGAGTCATTTCCGTCCTATTTGCGCTCCATCGTTCAACAAGTGGGGTGGAGGCATCTGTTTTCAGACCGATTGGAACTTAGCTGCATAGTGAGCATCCTCATCGGATTATATGGTCTTTTTTTCGCCACTCCGTACTCAGGTGATATTCAGGATCTCTATGCCTTCGTTTTTCTTTTGTCGCCGATTCTATTTCTAGCATTCTCGGTTTTCACGTATATGAATAAAACACAAAATGGAACCTATGACGTTGAAATGGCATGTAAGTACAATGTCTATCAAGTGATGGCTTTCCGGCTGCTAGCATTTAGCGCGACAACAATGGTCCTGAATACGGCAGCCATCGCCTTGCTCGCCATGAGGTATGAAGAAATTCATTTTCTCCGTGCTTTCCTTCTTTCCGGAACGTCACTATTTCTCTTTTCTTTCATTCTTTCACTCGCCTTGATGAAGCGGAGGACGAAGGGGATTGTGACTGTCACGATTGCCGTGTGGATGCTCGGCAACCTAATGTTGAAATCATCGAATCACGATTTTTATATCGGACTGCTGCTCCAAATCCCGATACTCGTCTATGCGGCTGTTCTGCTCGGATTTCTGATGATCTATATAAGCTATTTGAAAAAACTACTCGATTTCAAGCAGTCGGAAGGGGTATTTTAATATGTTGGTTGTGAAAAATGTCAGCAAGCGCTATGGAGATTTTACAGCATTGCAAAGGATCAATTTGGAATTCAATACGGGTCTGTATGGCCTGCTTGCCCCGAATGGTGCCGGGAAGACGACGCTGATTAAAATGTTGGCAACATTGATCACCCCGAGCGAAGGGGAAATTCAATATAACGGGAAAAACATTCTAGAAATGGAGGAACAATACCGCGAACTGCTCGGCTTTCTGCCGCAGCAATTCGGCTATTACAAACACTATACACCCAAGCAATATATGCTCTATTTGGCGGCTCTGAAAGGAATCGGAAAACAGGAGGCACTCGAAAAAATCGATCGATTGCTGGGAACAGTTGCCTTACAGGAGGTTGCCAATAAAAAAATGAAGAAATTCTCCGGCGGGATGATCCAGCGGGTGGGCATCGCGCAAGCCTTGCTGAACGATCCGAAAATCTTAATTTTGGACGAGCCGACAGCCGGCCTTGACCCGAAAGAAAGAGCAAGATTCCGCCATTTGCTCACCGAACTCGCCCGGGATCGGCTTGTCATCGTCTCGACGCATATCGTATCGGATATCGAAACGATTGCAAATGAAATCATTATGATTCGAGACAAGCAGCTGCTTTATCAGGATTCGGTCGAGGTGATTTGCGCGACATTGAACTCGGATGTGTTTGAAACGACAATCCCTTACGGAGAGCTGGACGCATTCCGAAAGAAGTATGTCCTGCTATCGGAAAAACAGGAGTATGGGAATATGTACGTCCGCTTCATTCATAAAGGGGCGAAAGAGGCTGAATGGACTGCTGTACCACCACAATTAGAAGATGTATTCCTTTACGAATTCCGTGATGAAATCGAAGGGGAAGTATGATGCGTATTTTCATGTATGAATGCAAAAAGGCAATGACTTCGCCGATCCTCATTGGCCTGCTCATCCTCTTTTTAGGGTTTAATCTGTTTGTCATCATTAGTTCATCCGGACACAAAGAAGAATTGAAAATGACGAATGAAATCATTGACAAGTATGGCAGGGATATTACCGATGCGTCGCTGCAGCAATTTGAAAAGGATGTACAATCCGATCTTTCGGTTTTAACGGAAATGACCGGGCAAAAGTTTGAGAGTGTCTATGATTTTCTAGATGGCTTGAAATTTGAGGATCAAGATAGATACAGCGAAGAACAATGGAAGTTCATTAATCGATTGCAGTTGAAGGAAATGTATTTTGGCATCGCTCAATCGATTGATAAAGACTATGCGGCCATTGACTTGGAGTCCCTCGCCAATACAGAAATAAAAAAGTATGGTCTCTCTGGCAAAGCGGCTGATATGTTTGCGAACGAAAGCGAAAAGTTCGCAGACCGGTTTACGGCGATGGTCAACAACAAGGAGCATAAGCAATGGTTTTTCGCCGGAAAAATATACCTCATGCATAGCTTTCTCTTTAAAACGGTATTCCTCCATATCATCGTGGAAGCGTTGCTGCTGATCATCTTAACGACAGCCTTGATCACGACGTACGAGTTTGAAAACAAAACCCATCTAGTCGGGTTTGCGACAAAGCGCGGAAGGAAGCTGATGAAGGACAAGCTCTTGGCGTCTTTGGCAATATCAGCAGCGAGTACAGTATTTCTATTTTCCATCACGCTCGGCACGTATTTCACTGTCTTTGATTACTCGCGTGTGTGGAAAACATCGATCAGCAGCGCATTCAACTGGGAATACAATTTCCCCTATGTGGCGTGGTGGGACTTATCTGTCGGTGCCTTTTTAGCCGGTGTTATCGCGCTCGTTTTCATTGCCCTCTTGTTGTTTTCTGCTTTGACGTTTGCGCTTTCGATTAAAACGAAAAACAGTTACATCAGTTTCTTTCTGATGGCTGCGCTCTTCATACTGATGTGGCTGCTGCCAAGCTTCATGCCAAAATCCTCGGTCCTGTTATTCGTTTCCGCTTACACGTTGCCGACATTACTCTTGGCGGTAAGCTCTTCGTTCATGGGCAGCAGCGGACTGATCATGTTCGAAAACTTTGAAGCAGTGACCATCGGCTGTTGGACGATCATTGCGGCGGTCATCTGTTTACTTTCGTATAAACGTTTCTTAAAAACTGATATGTAGTAAGGAGTGCAGCAATGAGGATTTTATGGAATGAAGTGAAGAAAATCTTTACTTGGAAGGCGATGCTATTGCTTTTATTTGTCAATGCCGTCCTCTATTTCTTATTGATTGAGTTTTATATTACCAATTTCCCAAATGGCAGTGGGATTTATTCTTATAATCTTGGTGTAGAGATGGTTGGAAAGTATGGCGAATCGATGGATGAAGAGGAGTTCGCTGACTTTAAAAAGGAGTACGAAGGAAAAGTGGAAGAGGCAGACCGATTTTTGCTGACAAGAGAAGAGTTTGCTGCAGTAGGCATCGTTTCGTACGAAGATTTTCAGGAGTATGATTGGCACAGCTCCTCCGAAGAGGAAGAGAGTCTTCGTAACAATTTATTTTTTGCCGAAGATCACCCTGATCTCTTTTGGGAGCTGCAAGAGCGAGAGCGGTTGATTGAATTCTACGAGAGGAGATATACAATCCCCGAAGTGCTGCCCGATAGCAAAAGACATCGTTTTGAGGAATTGATTGATCAAAAGAAGTTCGGTGTATATACAGAAATTGTCATCAGAAATTTTAAAGACTTCATTTCATATGTTGGGGTTGCGATCCTGTTCAGTGTTGTATTAATGGTTTCCCCAACAATGCTGAAGGACCGTTCGGGGGATCTTCTGCCGCTTCAATACACGACGAAAAAGGGGCGGAACCTGTTCAAGACGAAATTATTGGCAGGATACATCGCCGCCTTTATCGTAATCACTGGTTTGCTGGCGGTCTATTTCAGCTTGTATTCCTTGAATAACACGTCGATGTTTTTCAATGTCCACATCAACACATTTATCGCAAATGAATCTTGGTTCGATCCGACATTCTTGCAATTCATTTTGCTCTGTGTTGCTGCGATTTACGTGATTGGGTTCTTATTTGTGACACTCTCGATCAGTTTTTCAAGCGTGGTTCCGAATATGGTATCACTGATCGGCATTCAAATTCCGTGCATCGCCGGCTTCCTCATATTCGGCCTGAACCCGCTGTTGCCGAAAATGATACTCATCTGGACTCCAAAATGGCTTGCACCCATTTTATACAGTGTATTGGTATTGGTTTGTATTGCCCTTCTCATATTCCTATGGAAACGCGAGAAGAGAAGAGATATTTTACAATGAAAAAGCGAGAGTCGCCAATCTGGGACTCTCGCTTTGTTCTTATGCGAACTGCAAAATGAAAAAGGTGAATAAAAAGACTGAATAATCGTGTTACAATAAAAGCATTATCAAGCTGGGTATAACATGGGGGGAACGAAAATGGAGATTAGACAGCTAAACCCAAATGATGCCGAGGTGTATCTTTCCATCAGGCTTGAAGCCCTTAAGGATCGTCCGGATGCTTTTGGGTCGACATATGAAGAAGAGAAAAATAGAACAGCAGACACCTATAAAACCCGATTTGAGGCGTCAGTAGACAGCTTTACATTCGGTGCATTTGAAGGGGAGAGGCTAGTCGGTGTCGTTAGTTTATTTAGGGAGCAGATTGTGAAGCTCCGCCACCGCACAACGATTGCCGCGATGTATATCAAACCGGAAAAACGCGGCGAGGGATTAGGCCGGGCACTGCTTACGAAAGCAATTGAAAAAGCAAAAGAGTTGGAGGGGGTCGAGCAGATTTACTTAACGGTTGTAACTACAAATGATTCTGCTAAAAAGCTCTATGCCTCTTGCGGATTTGAAGTATATGGAAAAGAGAAAAGGGCTTTGAAATATAACAATATCTATTATGATGAAGAACTTATGGCGTTGTTCTTGTAAGAAATGTTTCAAGTAGAACATATAGATAAAGAGTGGAGGATTTAATGGAAGGGATTCATCCGAAGAGGATACATATTATCGGGTCGATCGGAAGCGGAAAACAACCTTCGCGAGAAAACTGTCCGACCCGTTATGTATTCCTTGTGATGAATTGGATATGTAGTTTGGATTAGACAAAAAAACTGGGGACATCAGGCGGAGTGACGAGTGTTTACATTCGAGGATGAGAAAGGAATAAAAATGAGGTGATTTTATTTTAGAAAAACTCAGGAAAATGAATATGAAAACGGCTGTATTTATGGGAATTATTTTTTACTCTTTGACGATCTTATTCCACTTTCTTATTATAAGCAAAAGTATTCCATTCACATGGGTTAATGGTGGAAGGTCTGAATCATTCGCTGAACAGCTACCAATATCAGTTATAAGTATCGTTATTTCTATTATTGGAGTAGTTTTTACGTTGATTGCGGGTAGAATTAAACTATATAAATACAAAAGAGGAATAACCGTTATATGTTGGTTTTTTGTTGTACTTTGGTCTTTTGGATTTATACAACAATTGTTTGGAACGCCTTTTGAAAAAATGGTTTGTTCGTTAGTATTGCTTATTGGAGTTATCTCGAACTTGCGGATGGCGATTGAAAAAAGATAGATACTTTAACAGAGAGCCAACTAAAAAAGCTCACCTTCTCGGGCAAGCTTCTTTTCAATATATATTAGTATTTATAAAGCATGGTAATAAACTCGTGACCTCCGCCGATTGTCCAGAATAATACAAGGTCTCCTCGTTTGATCTTTCCTGATTGTATTCCTTCATAAAGAGCGACAAATGGACTGCTTGTTCCGGTATATCCATAGCGGTCTCCTACATACACCATTTTTTCATCCGGAAGCTCAAAATGTTCCTGGATTTTCTTGATGTTTGCCAGAGCAAATTGAGATAAACAAAAACGATCTACATCATGGATAGTGAGTTCATTTCGTTCTAAGATTTTCTCAAACATTTCATAAGTATAAGGCAAAGACATGCTCCCATCAAAAGGAAGCCACAGCATAGAATCTACATTTCCATTCCCTCTTAATGCTTGTGAAAGCCCTTCTTTCGGATAACGGATGTTGTCTCGGTTTGATGAATCCACTTCGAACATGGCATCAATGAATCCGGTATCCTCATCCGTCTTCTCTAAAATAACTGCAGAAGCGGCATCACCAAAATTGGCATACGTCATCGCATCTTCTGGGTCTGCAACCAAGGAAAGGTAGTCAGATCCAACAACAAGCGCTCGGTTTACGTGCCGGCTCGACAGCATATACCGGGAAGCCTGCTCAACCGCTATTGTCATACCGGCACAGTTGGCATTCATGTCATAGATAACCATATCCTTCTTACCCCCAATAGCAGAGTGGACAAAAATCGCATTGGTCGGGACTGTCGTTTCAGGAACCTGAGAAGAAAAAACAATCATGTCGATATCTTGCCCGGTCAACCCCGCACGTTTCAAGACTCGCTGAGAAACCTCGATAGCCATTGATGCAGAGTTCTCTTCCGTTCCCTCTACCAAATAACGTTGTTTTCTCCCCATCATGTTTAAGAAGTTGGTAATATCTTTACCGGTTTTGTCTAGAAAATGTTTGACATAGAACTCGTTCCCTTCGGTTTTGGTAGGGTGATAAACTTCTATTTCACTAATTTTAATATTTGTCATCGCTGTAATGCGCCTCCTGATGTTTTTACTGATAAATAAACATAATTTCTGCTTGAGACAAGGAGAGAATAGTAAATGGACTTGGGAGATAGAGAGATGGAAAATATAACATAGAAAAAGTGAAGCTCTAGAGAGCCTCACTTCGCCATGTTTCACATAAAAATGCTCACGTTAACCAGGGTCCTTCGAGTTCAAGCCCTCTTCGAATCCCTTCAATTAGGTTAACAGTCGTCCTAATTTGTCACGACTCGCTTTTATTTAGATAAACGCATCAGAATCGACTTGGCTTTTATATTTATTTGCTAACTGCTTCAACAGTCCAAGCCGGTGTTCTACTTCATCACTTATTACGACTAGAACTTCCTTTGCATTCATGTAATTACAATCACTTGTCAGTAAATCTCTGCAACTTCCATATTCGTTAACCCAGCATTACGCCCCAATCTATTAAGCTGCATCTTAATAATAGGACTTTGCTTGATACCAACCTCAACTTTTTTAAAGCCAGTCTGCTTGTACATTTCCAAGCAATTCATCAAACTAGGAATCATATCCTGCGTGACAACTTCCAAATCCCTGCAATCAAACTTCAAAGTGAACTCATTTGCCGGAATGCTGGATACCTTTCTTTGATAATCAGAGATGAACGCTTGTGCCTTCTCTGGCGTAAATGTTCCGCTCACTGTCATATCAATTGTCTTGTTTAGATTGTTTACTACCATGGTGTAACTTCCTTCTGCTGCCATAACCTTTCCACTTTCCTTTCATGCCGTATGTATTTTCACATTATGGATTATTTTTCCCTGTTATATTATGGTACAAAAAAAGAGCGAAATCAATATGCTCCTTGTTAATATGTAGACCTTAAACTGATTTCATAAAAATTGTTCTCATAGTTGACATAGATGCTGCTAGATTAGAGCAAATATATCCCCTCTGCCAGCCACAGGATCCAAGATGGAAAAGTGGTATGGTGAAATCTCCCTTGTTTTATAAGGGTATTTCTTAGTGTTAGTTGGTAATCGAATGGAAAAGAATCTGGTGGTGGCTTATAATTATAGGAATATATCATGAATTCAGAACTTGTAAGCTGGAATGCTTGAAGACGGGGATTATCAAAAAAACTTTCAGTGGAGGACTGGGCTTTCTCATGTTTTTTAAGAGAGTAGGAGATTTTATTGAACGTACCATATTCCGTAGAAACTGTATTAAGCGAGTATATTTCTCTTTTTAACGAACATTATCCCGGTGAGCTTGAGGGACTATATATTCACGGTTCGATTGCGTTGCAGGCTTATGTGGATGGCTCCAGTGATATTGATTTTATCGCAGTAACTGGCCGCCGATTGACCGGGGAAGATACTGAGACTTTATCTTTCATCCATGCTGAGCTGGCAAAAAAGTATCCAAAGCCAGAGATGGATGGCGTGTATGTGACTTGGGAGGACATGGGCAAGATCAATAATGATGATACTACATGTCCATATTACAATAATGGGACGCTGACAGTCGGCCCTTATTTCAATTTCAATCCTGTCACTTGGTGGATCTTCAAGGAAAAGGGGATCAACATAGTGGGTCCCAATGCTGTCGAATTTCAGATTGATATTCAACCGGATCAACTACTGTCGTATGTGTTGGCCAATATGAATTCATATTGGGCGAATCGTATTCAAGTGATAAAAAATGCCAAAGAACAAATAATGAATTTGCCCCAGCATCTCATCAATGAAGAAATTGAATGGACCGTCCTTGGTTTGCTGCGTCAATATTACACGTTAAAAGGAAACGATATTATCTCAAAAACGGGTGCAGGTGAGTATGGTTTACTGCAGTTGCCAGAGGAGTGGCACAGTATTATAAAAGAGGCATTGAACATACGAAATAAAGACGCATCAAAACTCTTCGAATCTGACGAAGAGCGGGTAAACGCGGTGATCGATTTTTCGGAATACTTGATTGTGCTTTGTAACGATCGAGCTATTTGATGAACAAGCTGCAGAGAAGATCTTTTTTACGAATGCCTTGCAATGGTGCTCGAAGGATTAGGCAAAGGCAATGAAAAACTGTGAGAAATGAATACCTACAATCCGATATAAGCATCAATCCAATTGTGGTTGTACCGGATCGCCTAGTAATAGAGCAGGAACAAATTGCTGCTCTCTTTGCTCATCGTTCGTAATAAAGCTTTCGTATATTCTCTGCATCAGTAGAAAAGAACTTATTGATCATGGCTTCTGAAGGCGCTCGGTTTACATAAAAAGGAATGTTCTTCTTGCGGACAAGTTTGTCGACTTTCATGATGGTCCCAAGATGACCTTCGAATGTATCAGCCCACAGATCAATGCTTTTGCCATCGTTAAAGTGGAGTATATACTTCCCGTCAAAGGATTCTTTCCGTGAATCGGAATCAATGCTGATCGAGTAATCTACAACTGCCGCTGTAATGTCGCTCTCCCATGAATACTCTATTTTGTTCAGACTCCAATAGGGTTGAAAAGCGATATCCTCTTCCGTGAGCACAATGAAATTTGTCAATCCTAAATAGAGAAATGGCAGTGAAATCAGAATTGGAATACGGGCACGTTTCAAGATTGCTTTCGTTCCAATCCAATCCTCCTGCTTGAATTTCTGGCGCTTTCCTTCTTGGATGGAAGAATAAATACCCCGTGATATAATCCCGAAGAGAGCCGCACAAAGAAAAAAAGTAATGTAGGCACTGATCGGTGTGCCGAAGTAAAGAGCGTCATCCATGTTATTCGCCAATCTGTTGATCAAGTAAAATAGAAGAAACCATAACGCAGAAAAGGCGCCAATGGTCAGGTAGAACTTCAACCATGCTTTTTTTGATAAATCTCTCTTCATCATAGATCATCCCTTTATCACATCTTTTTCATTTCCTAATACGCTCCTCGGTCTTTTTTTGTTTCAACATCCCACCAGAATAGTGCTAAAGAAGCAGTCGTTTCGATAAATTTAAGTATTTGGCCCTGTTAAAGGTAACTGTGGTATTTGATACCTTTCTGAGGGGCGAAAATGAGCGTTCAGCAATTTATTAAAACATATCGATAAATTATCACATACAGATAAGAACGAAGTACCTTGCTGGTTCCTATTTATAGATAGTCATAGTAATGAAAAACAGAAATAAAGCGATTCATTAATGGAGGTGGCAGAATGAAACTCAATAAGGTCAATGTTATTGGATGGATATATATTATTTTGTTAAGTATCATTCATTTCTTTTTTAAAGAAGAACTATCAATTATAACAACTGGTTTAGGTGGACTTGTTTGCGTGATTATTGGATCCCTATTGGTATTTTATAATGGTAAAAAGGTAAAACCTTAAAAACTTACACTTCATACTAAATTCATATAGAATCGAATGTTATGCAACAAGACAGCGAGTTAAACAGAGAAACTACCATTTTATCTCGGTTTCCTTTTTTTATTCACCTATAGCATTATTAAGTATCGAAAGAAAACAAGACCCGTTATGGCAGAGGGCTGCGAAGAAAGATTTGATCCAGAGTTTTTCAAATGGATCTGGAACTACCCTGAAACGAAAACTCCAGAGATACTTAATAAATTGAATCACATGCAGACGGAAAAGAAAGTCATTATATTGAAATCCCCAAAAGAAGTTAGACGGTTTTTAGATAAAATTCAAATTCTATAAACAAAGGTGATACTATGGATAAACATCTGTTTCTTTTTGGAGGTGGTCCTCCATTCACGTTAAATATGGCGAAAGAGTTTGTAATAAATGCTTCAACAAGTGTTCCCGTTTCTATTTTATTTGTTGAGAGAGAGGGGTGGGAACAATTTATGCCCCGATATACACAGGCATTGGAAAGTTTAGGATTAAACAAATTCTATTTTCTACCCCTTCCTTCAACGTCAAAAGAAAAAGTTATCGATTGTTTGAGAAAAAGTTCAGGTATCATTATTGGAGGAGGAAATACGAACTTATATGCTAATTACATTGTTGAGAGCGCAATTTCAAATACAATAAAAGAATGCTATGAGTTAGGTATCCCAGTTGCTGGGTTTTCGGCAGGTGCTTTAATAAGTCCAGAACTTTGTATTATTTCCCCTAAAGACAATGAACAAAAGGAATTTCAATATAGAAAAGGATTGGGTTTACTAGCTGATGCATTGATTGCCGTACACTTCACGCAATGGAATGATGAATCACATTTACGAAACGCGGCCAATACATTTAATAACCATGCATATTACGGTATAGATGAAGATGCTTGTGCTTACTTTTTAAACGGACATCTTCACTCTATTGAGGGCAATAGAGTATATCGTTTAGAAAATGACATCATACGAAAAATAAATTAATAGCCTGTATTTCAGGATCTTACGGTTCTATTACTATCTTTAAACTGGGATGCGAGCTGCAATTCTTTCAACCTTCAACCTTGCTTAAAACGGCCTTCAGTGTGCAATAACGATGGGAAGTGAGGATGTATGATGGAAAGGGTAAATAAACCTGATTTTCTTTTATTGATCACTTTACTGGGAGCATTTTTAGGGTGGTGCGCGCAATTTTTGGCGTATTTTTTAGAAATTCTCCTGTTCTTTGCTTCTCCGGTCATACCACTTGTAATGATTACGGTAACAAGCATCAGTCTGTTTGTTCTTGTGTTCGTCATGACGATCAGGTTGATGATTACTCAAAAAGAAAAACGAAAAGTTTACTTCGAATTATTCTGAGTCAATACTGCTGTCGGTTTCTTTGTATCCCTTTGGTCGTTGTTTGTCATGGGGATGTGGCTGCACTGACGAAGATGGATAGGAGCAACTAAAAATGAAAAAACCCCGGTTTTTCTTGCATTTAGCTATGTTTATTATCGCTCTTGCGATAGGGATCGTAAAATACCCATCGACCCTATCAACAGTTGCGATAACAGTCGCTTGCTGTGCGGTATTTTTTTACGGAGAACCTGTTCTCTTTAGGAAAACAAAAAGTAGCAGGAGGAATGCACATGAACGTTAATTTTGGGAATGTCGCTGAAAGTTATGCCAGATATCGGAATGATTTGCCTGCTGAACTTTTAGAAGGGGTAAAACGGCGAGGCATTGTGTTACAGGGGAAAAAAGCAGCAGATTTAGGGGCTGGGACAGGGGTACTTTCAAGGGCTTTATATAAGGAAGGGGCAGCTGTTGTAGGAGTGGAGCCATCGAAAGAGCTTCTGGCTGAAGCCAAAGAGATTGATAGTAAAGAAGGGGCAGCGTCGACTATATTAATGCCTATGCCGAAGCAACCTCTTTACCCGACAATGCCTTTGATTTTGTGACGGTGCTAAGAGCCTGGCATTGGTTCGACAGGAATCAAACTCTGGCCGAGATCACAAGGATTCTTAAGGAAAATGGATCGTTGCTTGTGATGGATTCCGGTTTTCTTTCTTCGAGTAAAGTTGTTGTTGATACACTCGAATTGATTAGAAGGCATATGCCTGAGGGTAAGTTCCTTGTCTTGGCTATCCGGTTTTCAGGAAACAGAAAGAGCCACTATAATAGAAGAACTTTATACGTACTTGGAGAGTGAATACAAAGGGTTCGAACACGATATTCATCATGCGTGCCATGTTACGATCTTACAACGCTTGTAATTAGAGAAGCGAAATCTGGAAGGGATTCATAGAGATGAAAATGGACATTCGGAAAGTTAAAAAAGGAGAAAACCTTCCAATCGAACTATTGTTGCTGGCCGATCCTTCACAGGAAATAGTAGAAGAATATGTCGAGCGGGGCGAATGTTTTATAGCGGAAATTAACCAACAGACGATCGGAGTCTATGTATTGCTGCCAACAAGGCCAGAGACAGTGGAACTCGTCAATGTTGCGGTCGCGGAAAGCCAACAGGGCAGGGGCATAGGCAAACGGTTGGTTCTGGATGCAGTAAGGGTGGCGAAGGAAAAAGGCTATAAAACCATCGAGGTTGGAACGGGGAATTCAAGCATAGGACAACTGGCTCTTTACCAAAAATGCGGCTTCAGAATTACTGGCGTCGATTTAGACTTTTTCGTCAGGCATTATCCGGAGGAAATTTACGAAAACGGCATCCAGTGCAGAGATATGATTCGCCTATCTCAATATCTGTAGATAAAAAGGGTCTGAATGGAATGCGGGCAGCATGGATAGCTCAAACCTAAAAAAATGGAGATGATCGGATGCAAGGATATAATGTTCTGATGATATTCAATAAAGATATGGATAGATTGCTAATGTGCAAACGTTTGAAGAACCCTTATAAAGGATTAAGTAACCTGGTTGGCGGTAAGATCGAAAATGGAGAAACAGGAATGGAAGCTGCTTATAGAGAGCTATTTGAGGAAACAAATATTGCAAAAGAAAATATCACTTTACATCACCTAATGGATTTTCATTAATACATACAACGTTGCTACGTTGAAGTTTATGTCGGCAAATTGAAAAGTAATGTAGTTGTAGCAGGAGATGAAAATGAATTGTATTGGTCAGATTTGAATCAAGACTTTTTTGACATGACCTTATTTGCAGGTGAAGGTAATATTGGGCATATGATTGAACAAGTAAAGATGAGCAAAGGTATTCTGACTGATGGACTACCTACATAACAGTAAGGGTTCCAATGTAATCGCTTTTTCTGTAAAGGCATATTCTGTTTGTATAAAAAAAAATATTAGACTTTAGCCAATTTCATCTCAAAGTAGATATAGTGTGGTTTTAACATTAGGATAAGATAACGCTTTTAGGTTAAGTTTTTCCTCATTTTATTACAATTCTATCAGCTAGACCGAGCAATAAACTATAGCAAATCCATATAAGCACTTTGCTAAAGCATAGTTCTCAATATATTAGAGGATCGGATAAGTCGGGAGGTATTTGGTTATGGAAAAGAATATTATCGTCTCTTTTCTAATCATTCTTTTCACCTTAGTTGGATGTTCATCGTCCATTGGAAACCCAACTGCACGATCTATTTTAACGGAAAATCCGAAAGCGGACATACTGCAATATAATGACTTAATCTACATTCATGTTGAGGCCCGAGACCATATAAATGAAAGTGAGTTTAAAAAAGTAGGATTTGGGTGAAGTGAAAAAAACCACAACATCCATCTGGAACTTCAAAAACTTCTACGCTACTAAGTTATCCGCCGGAACAAAGATATTTTCAACCAACAACAATGATACGCATATGTTGATGGTTGAATCTGAAGGAAAACAAAAGCTCTACATGATTCTTCTCGAAGGGAAAAAAAATCAAAGGAGAGGAGTGTTTGAATGGATAACCTATATGCAATGGGAGCGGAAAAATGGATTTGGATGCTCGCCCCGATTTCTTTCGTACTTTGTTTTTATTATACCCTGACGTTTT
Organism: Lederbergia sp. B243.17; assembly: GCF_057657925.1. Taxonomy (NCBI): domain Bacteria; kingdom Bacillati; phylum Bacillota; class Bacilli; order Caryophanales; family Bacillaceae; genus Lederbergia; species Lederbergia sp. B243.17. Next base: position 7,021 of record NZ_JBWBKF010000038.1, on the reverse strand, counting down.
TTCAGCATGTAAAATCGGACAATGAACGAATGGCTAAGCTGTCAAAGACAGCGGCGGTTCTTTTCCTTGCAATCGGTTTGTTGGCGCCCGCACTGTATCAATTTTACATAATAAGTGTGATGATGAAATAGCGTATATCACAATAACGAAAAGGGGGGATTGGGTGTTAAACCGAGTCATTCAACAATTCAAATTGAATATGCTATCTATGAACGAGGTTGAAGATTCCCATAGCTCAACGGTTTATCAATGCACGTTGCATAATGGGAAAGGTGTTTATATTAAAATACCTTATACAAAGTTGAAGTATCAGCGGGAGCTGGAAGCCTATAAAATTTTAAAAGATAGAGTTTCCATTCCTGAACTGTTGGATTATTGGCCTGGTGATGAGGAGTGTCCGGGAGCGTTTTTATTGTCCCAATTGAAAGGGCGGCCGCTGACACCCAAGGCTTCACCGGCAGTTGCATATCAGGTCGGGGTTCTTCATGCTTCCATGCATCAAATTCAGCCGCCTGCTGCGTTGCAGTTAACCGGAATCCAAAATGAATTTCCGAACTGGTCCCATTTTGTGGAACGACAATTTACCAGCTTTGCTGAGGATGTTAAGAAAGTTTTGGATGACGATTTGTACAGACAGGCGATTGAAAAGTTTGAGAAGATGAAAAAACAGCTTCCCCCTTCAGACGGACCTAGCTTTGTTCATATGGATTTCCGTCCAGCCAATATCATTGTTGATGGAGACAAAGTATCGGGAACGATCGATTTTGAAAGTGTGCGCTTTGGTTCTACAGAAGTTGATTTTACGAAGCTGTACCGTGATTTTCTACGCTTCGATCCTGCCCTGTACCGTTCCTATCAAGATGGCTATAATACCATTCGGCCATTAATTGATTTAGAAGTCGTCTTGCCTTTCTATCAATTTACCGATGCGTTTAACAGCATTGGCTGGTGCAAACGACGTGGAATCGAAAAACATGCTGCTTTTCTGGAGCAAAATTTTTCGATTTTGAAAAGAATGCTGCATAATTAGGAGGATTTGGCTTGGATAACGAATATTTTGTTGGTTGGGGCACTCTCATGCTCATTAATGCGGGGTTGGCACAAGGAAAAAACAGATCGGGTTTGAATTGGTTTTTGCTTTCCATTTTCCTTGGACCGATAGCAACACTTTGTTTGGTGCTTTCAGAAAAGCTGCCGGAAAAAAATGATGCCGAATAAGTATGACAGTCGATTTAATAACAATATCTTTGAGAGCAGGTAAATAATTGATTCCATTAGTATATGACCAAATTAACCAGTGGGCCAAGGATGATGAGTTCTTTTTAGCCCTCTTAGAAAAAATAAACGTTCAAGACGTTGCGGATTTAGGCTGTGGGACGGGAAGATTGACCGCCCATTTCGCGAAAGCGGGCTACTGTATTACAGCCATTGACCCGAATGAAGAAGCGATTGAGTATGCGAGAAATAAAGAATACCCGGGTGACGTGACCTGGCTCGTTGGCGACAGTTCGGACCTGGAAACCGATGCCTTTGATGCCGTGATCATGACGGCAAATGTTGCGCAAGTATTTCTTAAGGATGAAAGTTGGCAGCATGTCCTTGAGGATGCTTATCGGGCGCTGAAACCGGGAGGGCATTTCATTTTTGACACCCGGAATCCATCAGCAAAGGTTTGGGAACAGTGGGAGAAGGATGACACACCTGATCTCGCAACGGATGAGGAGAACGGCGAGCCGCTTGAAATATGGACAACATACGATGGGTTTGTCGATGATATTTACACATTCTATGAAACGGTAAAAAATGCCCGTACAAATGAAGTGCTTATCCATGAAAAAATGCAGTTGAAGTTCCGGACAGAAGAAGAAATACGTGAATCCTTGCAGAGAGCGGGTTTTTCGGAAATGAATGTGTATGGAGATTGGACTTTTGAGGCAGCGAGCTGCGAAAGCAGATCGTTTATTTTTCATAGCATAAAACAAAAGATGTGAAAGCAATTTGATTTTTTACTTAATTTTTCATACTAACGTGATAAACTAGTATAAGCAGCTGCATAAAAGCGGATGGACGGTTGGCACTCCCTTGGGAAAGGGGGTGATATTATGGTGACATACGAGTCAATAAATATGCTATTCCAATTTGGAATGCTTCTTGCAGCAATGGTAACAGCCATTGTTGCGGTTATTGCTCTGTTCATCAATAGAAAAAAGTAACCATCCTCCGCTACGGTCCATGTAGATGAGATGGTTACTTCTTTAAAACACTCTTTACCTTTGGCCGACCGCTCATTGCGGATGTCAGCTGCAAACGACTGGGTGTTCGCGCACCCGGTCTCTTTTAGTATATGTTTAGTTTACCACATTTTCACCGAGTTTACGCATTTATAAATAATTAAATTAAAATTTGGGATTATGCTGACATTCTTATTAATCAATGCAATCATAGATGGAAGTAAATCAATAGAAAGGGGACTACAATATGGAAACATTCATGGAAATCATCCGCGTCCTTCTGCCTTTGCTGATCGTTGGCGCGATCGTAGTATTTGTCGTGTACAGGCTAAAATCTAAATACAATAACGGTACACTTGGCAGGAAGGATTCACAGCAGGAGCAAAGTTTGCTGGACAGTCTGATCCCCTTAGGAATGCTTTTTGGTTGCGCCATAGGGACCGTTGTAAGCTTGTTTGTTCCAGTTTCAATGCTGACAGGCGTCAGTTTAGGAGCTGCAATCGGCTATTTGGCTGGTTATATTGTTTATGAATATTCGAGTAAAAATAGAAAAAGTCATTCATAAATTGGTAACTTTCTTTAGAACGGGATGAGGAGGAATCAATCCGCCAACACCATCCCGCTCGCCACCATCAGACAATTCATTGCAAGATGCCATCCCATCGCCGGGAAGATGCTTTTTGATTTGACCGTAATCCCTCCGTAAAACAGTCCTCCAATGGCGAAAGACAGGCAAACGATCCACGGAAAGCCGAGTGAGTAGTGCTGCAGGCCGAAGCCCAGGCTTGTGATCAGGACAGCCCATTTTTCGCCCAATTGCTCAGAAAAGCGGGTGAGCAGGACGCCTCTCCAAATCAATTCTTCAAAAAAAGCATTTGGAATTGAAAATAACAAACCCAGTATAAGGACTTCTTTCAGCGGGCCTAACTCACGCAAAAAAAGAAAAGGAAGGAAGACGATAACGTTAATCATTATTGCAATAATCAGAAACAGGAAGACAGGAGCTTGATGGAATCCCCACCAAATGAACGGCAGGCGAATCGTCGATTTCCATTCGGGCGATCTCCAATATGCATTGAAGCGAAAATGGGAGAAAAGCGAGAAGGCAGCCAATGGAAGCAGGATGGCTGACAGAGACATTCTATTTAGAAAAATCCCCATCTCTCTTGACGCCATATCTGGAATATAATCAGGGATGATGTATATGTACAAATAGAAGCCAATGCCAAAACAGGCTGTAAAGAGCACAATTGATTTTTCTCTTTTTCCCAAAGCTGCAAATGCCAAAGCTGCTACAGCTGTCCATAGAACGAGCAGGGGAATGCTGTTGAGTTGGATAAAAACAACAAGCGAAATGAATAGTAGGGTACAAGTGAGCTTGCTTAGTAAGATCCGGTTTATTTCGGTTCCTCCTCATACAAAATGACCGGAGTCCAGACGTGATAGACTCCGGCATGACACTTACTTTCGGTGCTGCTCGTAAATCGATGGCTTCGTCAGTTTTTCCATCAGCACCTTCTCCTCTAGGGAGAGCGGGTCGGCGTTTGCTGCGCGGATGTTGTCGAGAAGCTGATTTTCAGAGCTCGCTCCTGTAACCGCACAGGCAACGGCTGAATGGCTCAGGATGTATTGCAGGGAAAGCTCGTTCATCGTCCTTCCCCCATGGATCAGCTTTGCTTCGAGGGAACTGATCAGTTCAATCAATTCATCTCGAGTATAGTCGAGATACCCTTCCTCGGGCACTTGTTCGGAAATGCGATCAAGCACCTTGTCGCTCAGTAATCCCTTGGCGACAGATCCTCTTGTTATGACGCTAATTTGATGTTCTTCAAGATAAGGGAAGAGCTCTTCAGGCCGTCTGTCGAGCGGATTGTATTGCATCATATTGCTGACGATCGAGGATTTCTCCGCATATTGGCGGATGACATTCGGGCGGATTGAGGAGATGCCGTAGTATCGGATCAGCCCTTCATCCTTCAGTTCTTCAAACGCTTCGATCGTTTCCTCGATATTGTCCTCGATTGTCCCGCCGTGCAGCTGGTACAGGTCGATATAGTCGGTTTGAAGACGGCGGAGGCTATCTTTCACCGCCTCTTTAATATAATTCTTCGACGGATCCCAGCGCCATCCCTCTTTCATGTCATTAAAACGGTTGCCGACCTTTGTCGCGATGATCACCTTGTCCCGTTTTGCTGCAAGCGTGCTTCCAACGATTTTTTCATTTTCACCAAAGTCATACAAATCAGCAGTGTCGAAATAGTTGATGCCGTTGTCGACCGCTGCTTCAATGATTTTTTCCGCTTTGTCCCGATCTGTCCCGAGTGACATGCAGCCGAGCCCCAAAACGGATACTTCAAGATCGGAATTGCCGAGTTTCCTTTTTTTCAATTAAGATCCCGCCTTTCTTTCACTATTCTTATTTTACCGGAAAAGGGGGAGAGGAAACAAAAGGATTGTTCGGGACGAGGTGTGGTAAGATGATACGGTAGAAAAGTTCAGAGGAGGCTCTCAGCCCATGGCGGATAAATTTTATGAAAAGACAATCGGAAAAAAAGATATATATGACGGGAAGGTTATCAAACTGCAAGTGGAAGATGTTGAGCTTCCTGACGGGAATAAGGCGAAACGTGAAATCGTCAAGCATCCGGGAGCAGTCGCGTTGATCGCCCTGACCGAGGATGAGAAAATTATTTTCGTCGAACAGTTCCGCAAGCCGCTTGAGCGGACGATACTTGAGATCCCGGCCGGGAAACTTGAGCCGGGGGAAAAACCAGAGATCACTGCGGCACGTGAGCTCGAAGAAGAGACAGGATACCGTGCCGGGAAACTGGAGCATCTCATTTCCTTCTATACATCTCCAGGGTTCGCGGACGAACTTCTCCATGTGTATGTCGCGACAAAGCTTGAAAAGGTGGAGACTCCTGCCCAGGGGGATGAGGATGAATTCATCGATCTGTTCGAACTTACGCTTGAAGAAGCGGAAAAGTGCGTTAAACAGGAAAGGATTATGGATGCGAAAACGGCCTATGCGGTCGCCTATTTGAGAAGCCAGCAAGGATTGAAGCAGAGATGACCGCCTATTTTGCCGATCTGCATATCCATATCGGCCGGACCTTCACGGGAAAACCGGTGAAAATCACAGCAGCGAAGAATCTGACGCTGACAAACATTTTGGAAGCGGCCCGTTTTCCGAAGGGTCTCGACATCGTCGGCGTCATCGACTGCCATTCTCCTGAAGTGATTGTGGAGCTTGAAGGATTACTGGAAAGCGGAGAGCTTGTTGAGCTTGAGGAAGGCGGGTTCCGATACAGAGGCAAAGTGACATTGATTCCAGGGGTGGAAATCGAAATCAATGATGAGCATTGCCGCGGTCCGCTGCATGTGCTCGGCTACTTCCCGACACTTGCTTCCTTGAAGGATTTTTCACGGTGGCTCGGGGAGCGGGTGAAGAATAACGGGTTGAGCACGCAGCGGATTTATGAAACCGCCCGGAATGTACAGGCGAAGGTGAAGGAGATTGGCGGCCTGTTCATCCCTGCTCATGTGTTCACCCCGTTCAAAAGTTTGTACGGAAAAGGGGTAGAGGAGTCGCTGGCGGAAGTGTTCGATCCGGAGAAGATTGATGCAATCGAGCTTGGCCTCAGTTCCAATACGGAGATGGCCGATGGCATTGAGGAGCTGCACCGCTACCCGTTTGTCAGCAATTCTGATGCCCATTCCTTGCCAAAGCTGGCGCGTGAGTACCAGGTGTTCGAATTGGGATCGCCGGATTTCCGTTCGCTTGCCAAAGCATTGCGAGGCGAGGGTGGGAACAAGATTGTGGCGAATTACGGGCTGAATCCATATCTCGGAAAATACTACCGCTCCGCATGCGAAGAATGCTTTGGGCCAGTGGAAGACGGACGCTGCACAGTGTGCGGATCACAGAAATGGACACAGGGAGTGTCTGAGCGGATCGCCGAATTGGCAACAGGCACCACACCGCCATCCCGTCCTCCGTATGTCCATCAAGTGCCGCTCGAGTTTCTCCCAGGTCTCGGACCAAAAACAATGGAGAAGCTGTATGCCCATTTCGGCAGCGAGATGAACATCCTCCACCGTGTCCCTGAAGAAGAATTGAAAGAGGTTGTGAAGGAAACACTCGCCGGCCTTATTATGCAAGCAAGGGGCGGCACGCTCCAGTTTGAACGGGGCGGAGGCGGCCGCTACGGTAAGGTGAAATGATGGAGCTTTAGACAAAACAGAGAAAAGAGGCATTCCGAAAGCTCGCTTTGGAAAGCCTCTTTTCTTGTTTTACTGAATCGATTTGACCATGATCAAATCGATTTGTTCGTCATCGCCTAAATAAAACGAATGTGCCCCCGTTTGGACAAAACCCAGTTTTGTATAAAAAGCGATCGCATTTTCATTTTGATCCCAAACACCGAGCCAGATTTTATCTTTCTTGTTTTCCAATGCAATTTCTATCGCTTTATTGAGCAAGCACTTGCCGAGTCCTTGTTTTTGGAATTTGCTTCGAATATAAATCCTCTCAACCTCAAGCGTTTCATTCCCCATCTCCTCGGTCTGGGCGCTGCCGGTGTTCACTTTCAGATATCCGGCAAGTTCATTATCGGCATATAAGAAAAAGAACTGAGACAACGGATTGGACTAAAGTGGTACCTATGTCAAGGACACAATAAAAAAAGAGATTAAGCAGTTTGAAGATGATTCCTATATTGAATAGGGGTCATCTTTTTTAAATTCCACTGATAACGATAATTATTATAATAGACCATATAATGGTTAAT
>NZ_JBWBKF010000035.1:0-15545 GCF_057657925.1 Lederbergia sp. B243.17 | reverse complement strand
CTCTTTGACTTCAGGTTGTACACGGAATCGGTTAATGGTACGATAGCTCGGTTCATGTCCTTGAGCGAGCCACATCATGCGGATACTGTCTTTGAGAAGCGCCTCGATCTTGCGCCCGGAAAATGCCGACTGAGTATAACTGCATAAGATGATTTTAAGCATCATGCGCGGATGGTAGGCAGGACAGCCCTCATATCGGAGAAATGGTTCGAACGCTTCATCAGGGATGCTTTCGACCAAATGATGGATGTGGAAGGCGATATCATTATTTTGTAGTTTCACTTCTAAATCTAAAGGCAAAACCAATTGATTCATGTTATAATTTTTAAACATAAGGACCCTTCTTTCTGATATGATTTGGTGTGGTAACTTAATTTTATCAGAAGTGGTCCTTATCTTTTATGAAAAATAATGAAAGCCGGCGAAATTTTACTCATCGTAAAATTTCGCCGGCTTTTTTCAGATTAGAGGGGGTTTTGTCCCAGCCTCTCCTCTTAAGCGTTTATCAGCCCCACACTTCATCTGCCACTTCTTTGATCAGGCGAAGTTTGTTCCATTGTTGTTCTTCTGTTAAAATATTTCCTTCCTCAGTAGACGCAAATCCGCATTGCGGGCTAATGCAAAGCCGGTCTGCATCTACAAACTTTGCAGCTTCTTCAATTCTTTCCTTTATTGCTGCTTTGTCTTCCAATTCACCTGTTTTGGATGAGAAAAGGCCCAAAACCACACACTTATCATCGCTCACATCTTTCAATGGCGCAAAATCGCCGGACCGTTCCGTATCAAATTCAAGATAGTAGGCAGAAACATTCTCTTTTGCAAACAGCAGTTTTGAAATCGGGTCATATCCACCGGAAGAGGCCCAAGTTGAATGGTAGTTTCCACGGCAAACATGCGTAGTGACGACTAAATCTTCAGGCAGGTTTTCGATTGCGAGATTATTTACAAGCAAGTACAGCTCCCCGACTCCTTCTACTGTCGCGCTGTCTTGACGTGCTTTCCAGTAATTCTCATCGACAATCATTCCCCATGTGCAATCGTCCAGCTGAACATTTCTGCATCCGGCATCGTATAAATCCTTGATTACCGTTTGATACGCTTTCGCAATATCTTCTACCAGTTCATTTGTATCCGGATAAAACTTTCTCGTTGTCTCTCTATTTTCCGGACGCTCCAGTTCCGCTAAAAATTGAGCTGGTGCCGGAATCGTTTGCCTTGCTGAAACGCTGTCTGTTGCAAATTGCTGAATAAAGGAAAAATGTTCGACAAACGGATGGTTTTCACCAGTAATTTTTCCTGTAAGACGAGCCGTTTCCGCACGTGTTACTTCGTTGTGGAATTTATAGCCTTGTTCAGCATCTGCCTTGGCAACGCCGTTCAGTCCCCACATGAAATCTAAATGCCACCAAGACCGGCGGAATTCTCCGTCTGTGATCGCTTGAAGGCCGACTTCTTTCTGTTTTTGAATCAAATCAATGATACACTCGTCTTCTACTTTCTTCAATTCTTGCTCAGAAAGGTTGCCGTCCTTAAATTCAGCACGTGCCTTTTTCAATTTTTCCGGTCGTAAAAAGCTTCCCACATTATCAAAACGAAACGGTGCCACGGTTCTTTTGCCAGCAATGACTTCTACACTCATGGAAATCTCTCCCTTTTTGAATGATATTGCATTAAGTGTAGCATCTGGCCCTCCCTATAGAGTAACACCGGAAAACTATCGCTCGCTATAGTTTCAAGCTATGACAGTTTCGTTCTTCTTCAATCGATTCCTTTAAATGCTGAATATAAATATCAGCAAGCGGACTTGTTGTCATGTTTTTATGTGTAATATAACCAACCGTGATGAGCTCATCCACCTTTAGCGGTACGGCTACAATATCCTCGCCATTCAGCTTGCTGCTGATAACACCAGTGGAAATCGTGTAGCCATTTAATCCGATCAGCAAATTAAACAATGTGGCTCGGTCTGTAACGCGAATATTTTTCGGCCTTGACAGTGTACTCAGAATTTCTTCGGAAAAATAGAAAGAATTATAATCTCCCTGCTCATAAGAAAGATAGGGGAACGGAATTAAATCGGATAATGTGACGTACTCCTTCTTCGCCAGCGGATTTTTTGAGCTGATAAACACATGCGGCTTCGCATCAAACAGTTTTTGGAAAATCAAATTTCCTTCCCGCAGAAATTTATGAATTACTTTTTCGTTAAAATCATTTACGTATAAGATGCCGATCTCACTGCGAAGATTATGGACATCATCAATGATTTCGTGCGTCGTCGTTTCTCGCAAAGTAAATTCATACTCATCCCGATTATATTGTTCTAAAAGACGCACAAACGCGCTGACGGCAAATGCATAATGCTGGGTGGAAACAGAAAAGTGCTGCTGCGAAGGAGTTTGTGCATCGGAATAACGGTTTTCCAAAAGCTCGGCCTGCTCTTGCACCTGCCTGGCATAGCCGAGAAACTCCGAGCCTTCCGGAGTAATCACAATCCCTTTATTCGTTCGGGAAAAGATGATAATGCCCATTTCCTTTTCCAGCTCTTTAATGGCGTTGGAAAGGCTTGGCTGGCTAATGAATAAATTTTGTGCAGCTTTGCTTATCGAACGGCTCCTTGCCACTTCTATTACATATTTCAATTGTTGTAGTGTCATTGTCATTTCCTTTTCTTTCCGATTTTCTTTATCATACCATACCTCAAATGAGGACATGGCGCTGTTCCCCGAAACTGCAAGGCAAATAAAAGAAGAGCTTTCCGGCGCGAATGCCGGAAAGCTCCTTCAAATTTTTCATTTGCTGACTGCGCAGCTCATCCGCCCGTTCAAAATCTGATTCGGGCTGGAAAGCTTGTACGTTTGCTTTTCTTCCAAGTAATCGATTTTCATATCGGGGTCAAAGAAAATCATTCTCTCTTTATTCATATAAACAGGAAGCTCGCCTGTTTCGATTTTGACATCGTCCGGATCGATTTCCTGCTTCTTTACCCATGCGAGAGCGGGCATTCCGCTGACGGCACAGCCACAGCCATCTATGTCATACTTCAAAGTCAAAAGATAATCCTCGCCTGGGGACTGGCTTCTCAGTCTCTCCCCCGCTTTGGGCGTCATCTCGATTGTTTTTACCATCATCGTCACCTTCCTTTTCCAGCAGTATATCATACGATACTAGAGCCTAGTTGCAATTGGCTCCAATACAGCCTACTATTTAAGTTGACCATAAAAAGGGGGAATGGACATGTCAAAGGTACAAATCAAAGTGATGGACAACGGCTCTTACCGGGTAACCGGGGATGTCGAGCTCATCGATGTGGACGGAAATGTATTCGAAACAAAGCAAGCCTTTTCGCTTTGCCGCTGCGGACTTTCTAGTCGCAAGCCTTTCTGTGACGGCGCGCATAAGGGGCAGTTCGACTCTTGTGTAAGAGCCGAACAGATCCTAAAAGACGGCGAATGAGATTGGAATGAAGTATCATAAAATGCCTGCATGCCTCCCATGCAGGCATTTTCTCTATGTGGAAACCGTCGCTCCCGCTAGCTTCCCCAGTTCTAGTTTGTTCCCTCAATCGAAAGATCAAATGAAAAAAACTCAGGCAGCTGATTTTCACGCTTGTCGAGCATAATTTGTTCTGGCTTGATGCCTTTCTCGAGCAGCACTTTAATGTTTTGCTTAAGGAATTCGTCGCTGCCGACCACATAGAAGAGGCCTTCCTTGTCTGCAGCAAGTTTTTTCACTTCTTCATAGTAGTCTCCGCGATTATCGACGAACTGTGCGGTGAACTTCTTTTCTGGTGAGGATACAAATAAATCAGCGAACAAGAAGTTTCTTGAAGAATCGATGTTCAGGGAATGGATTTGATTGACGTTGTCTGCGCGATCGAAATAATCGAGCAGAATCGGTCTGAAAGTGGCCAAGCCGACTCCTGATGACAGCAGATAAACGTTTTTGTCTTCACGTTTAAGCGGTACGTTCGAATGCGTTTTAAAGATCGCCACTTCATCGCCGACCTGATGATTTCTTAAAACTGTTTTAAACTCAGAACACTGTTCCCTGATACGTGTCGTAATGCCGATTGAATTTTCGTGCGGCAACGTGGAGATCGACATATGGCGGATCAGGCTGCGGTTCGGTTTCTCCCCGGCATTGAAACCCTCAAGGGCAAAGTGGGTGTGTGAACCTTCTTCCCATGTAAAACCTTCCGGGCAGTCGAGCATATAGGTTTTAACCTCAGGTGTTTCTTCAATAATTTTATTTATTTTTGTCCAGTATATTTGCATTGTACGTCCTCCCCATTCCATTGCATGTTATATCTATCATACACCAATTGATAATGGTTATCAATTAAACAGGCGATATTTCAGTCAGTTCCGCTGCAAGCAGCATATTTCCTTGCAACCAAAAAATGACCCGCCTGAACGGGGGCCAAGACTTTGTTCGTATTGAAAATTCTGTCAGACAGCCTTCTCGTCTCAGTTGAGCAGGATATACAGGCTTCCAACACCCCACTATGAAGAGGGCCTCCTTCCCGGTCCACAACGCAAAAGACTCTCTCCTGAACTTCGGCATAATGAATGAACCCGTTTATGTCGGCATACTGCCCGCCTGTATAAAAAGTGATGATCAACTCTGTTCCGAATTCCATTGCCTCGGCCGCTGCCTCATCGAGCTCCTTTTTTCTTCCAGCCACTCTATACTTGAAAACAATTCTATTAAAACCTAGTATACTTTCGCCTTTCTTTATTAAAGGGCAATACTGTAAAGTATAGACATCTTGATACCAGGTAAATGAATTTGATGCTTGGATCAATTAAGCCCAAGACTATAATGAGCGGCTTTCTGATGCAGGTACAAATAACATTTTTAAATCCATTAGGTAAATAGGATTATTGAGGTGTTTTTTAATGAAGCTGTCTGTATAAACGGCAGCTTCATTACGTATTACTAACGGATTTATTCGACGTAGTTGGCTAGTAAAATGTCGCCCTCTGCTAGTTACAAGGCTAAATTGAATAAGTAATATAATATCTGTCCCGCTAACTAGGCAGAACACAATCACAGCTAAAACTGGTGAATGTGTAGATAGCTAAAGGAGGATCCATTATGAAGTCTCATACTCGTATTAAAATGCCGGCGGGATTTTGGGCAGGTATACATCAATTAGGGATTGCCCCCCACGACGTGGCTCGAAAAGCACGGCTTCCATTGACCATTATTACAGATCCATTTGTCACCACCGTCCAATATTTTGCGATTTGGCAGGCATATTCGGATCTCGTTGATGACACTGCCGAAGGAATTATCAAGCTTACGACTGTCTTTGAACCAGCGCATTACCCACCCACAGTCTTAGCGACTTACCATGCTCGTGACTACCGTGACGCTCTAAAACGAATGGCACGGTACAAACAAATGTGTCCCCCTGAAAGCTTACGTATAACAGAGGGAGGTGAGGACTGTACAATTGAACTAGATTGGCTGTATACCGAGCAATCAGGTCCACCGTTGCTGGTTGGAATCACGCTGGCCTTTCTTTTAGAGCTTGGCCGTCGGGGCACAGGCCAACCGTTAATGGCGAAATCCGTCGAATTTACGCACTCAATGGGCGACATACAGGCACTTGAAGCATACTTTGGCTGCCCTATCCGGATTGGCGCAAATGGTAACAGGTTGACGCTGCACCGAGGAGATCTGGACCTCCCTTTTGTCTCGTACAACGAAGAGTTGCTGGAGGTTCTGACTCCCGTATTAGACAAATCGTTGGATGAGCAGCAACGCAGTCGCTCTTTCACCGAAATGGTCAAGTGGATGATGAAACTCAGCCTCACAGGAGGGCGCCCTGACATTCAGACTGTCGCAAGCGAGTTGGGGATGAGCGATCGCACCTTGCAGCGACGTCTGACTGACGAAGGCACGAGCTTTAAGCATCTTTTGACAAACGTCCGCCATGAGTTGGCTCGGGAGTATCTGGCAGATCCCTCATTCGATATTAAAGAAGTAGCCTTCATGATTGGATATGAAGACCAGAACTCGTTCTACCGCGCCTTCCGCATTTGGGAAGGCGATACCCCCTCAAATTGGCGTACTGAACATTTAGATACAAATTCGATAAATTAACTTTGCCTTAAAAGTAGATGAAATGGAGAAATGTATTATGGATATGGGATTAAACAATAAAACAGCTTTGGTTACAGGATCAACGAAAGGCATAGGTAAAGCAATTGCCATTGAGCTTGCCAAAGAAGGTGTCAATGTACTAATTAATGGACGCAATGATGAAGAGGTAGAACGAATTGTAAATGAAATTAAATCGGATTACCCGGCTACCTCTCCTCAAAATGCTACAGCCGATCTTGTCGATATTCAACAAAGAGAAGCTTTATTTGAAAAATATCCTACTATTGATATTTTAGTTAACAATATGGGCATTTATGAAATTATGCAATATGAGGACATTAACGACGAAGTATGGGAAAAATACTTCCGTACCAATGTTCTGGCTGCAAATGGATTATCAAAATTTTATTTACCTAAAATGTTAAAAAACGATTTTGGTCGCATTATTTTTATTGCGAGTGAAGAAGCACTCATGCCGTCAGGACAAATGCCTCAGTATTGTATGACAAAATCAATGCTATTATCATTGTCAAAAAGCCTAACTAAATTAACAACAGGTACAGAGGTTACAGTCAATACAATCATGCCAGGACCAACACTATCTGAAAATGTTCGTCAAATAATTGAAGGCATCTACCCTGATGCTGATATGACGTTTTCAGAAAAAGAGAAAGAATTTATGACTACAAACCTGCCGCAATCTGAAATACAGCGATTTATCAGGCCAATTGAAATAGGTAGACTAACTACATTTGTATGCAGTCCTTATGCATCCGCATTTAAAGGTTCTCCCATCCGTATGGATGGTGGAATGGTACCGACTATTTTTTAATATTTTTGATGCGATGGCGGAATAAAAAAGCCCGATTTTTCAAGTTAATCCTGAAAAATTGGGCTTTTACATATTGGCATTGCTTAGCGTTGTAAACCCGGTTTTCCTCCCTTTCCAAAATTTGTATTTCCTTAGTATTGCTCAATTTCCATAATATCCTCTAATTTCAAAATATATTTCTCAGCCGCATCATCAACAACTCGCAATTCTTTTCTCAGTTGATCGATATAATGAATGTTACCGACAACTTTCTTCATTTCCCCTTGATAGAAGGTGAATTGCAGCGTAATGTTCTCTTCCATAGCCCTACAGATCACTTCATTAAATTCTTCATATTTTTGTTCATCCAAAACCGGCTTATCTACTTTATCCAGACTTTCATCATATTCCCTTAGTAATTTTACATGCTCCGGCAGCATCATTGATGTCCATTTAATCAACCCCCGATCGCGAATCATTGCCTCATCTCCTGTCCTTTGTCCAAAGTCTGTTGTTTTCTACAGGCGCCCTCCGCTTTTCTTTGTCCAGCTCCGGCGGCTAGGGGCTCGAGGTCATAAGCCCAAAGAAGCTAAAGGCTGGAAAGCGCCTTTTGCTTCTTCGTTCTTATGCTTGTCGCCCCTAAGCAAGCCGCCTCCGCTTTTCTAGTGTCCAGCTCCGGGCGGCCAGCGACTAGCAGATTTCAGGATTCTTCCTACGATAAGTCAACATCGGCTCCTGCGTCTCCGTGTTTCCTTTATCTCGTCAGAATCCTTCCAATCTGTACGTCGCTAAACGGCCGCCTCTGCTTTTCTATGCCTTATGTCCCCCCACCAGTTTAGCCCGTTTTAACGCCGTGCCGGCTGGGGTGTAGGAGACGGCGCGGAGGAGGGCGGCGGAGCCGTAGCGGGCGCGGAGCCGGTCGACGGTATAGGCGAGTTCTTTTTCGCGGATTTTGTTCGGCTGGAAGAGGTCCAGTTGGATGAGGTTGTCGTCGGTAATGTTGGATAAGGAGATTGAAATTTCCCGGACGGCCCTGCCTGTATCGAATTGGTCGAACAGGTTTAGGCAGACGCGGTACAGATCCATCGTTGCGTTCGTCGGCTCGTCGATTGAACGTGAGCGGTGGAAGCCTCCGCCGAGTTCGCGTTCGCTGTAGCCGATGCCGAGGCTGATCGTCCTGCCCGCCTTTTTGCGCTCTCTCGCCCTTCTCCCCACTTCCTCGCACATCTCGAGGATGACGTGGCGGACTTCATTTCTGTCCTCATAGTCCCTGAGTAGAATCTGGCTTTTTCCAAAGCTGATCTGCCCTTCCATGATCGGTGCTGTGCCGAGTTGTGACAGGTCGATTCCCCATGCATGGTTGTAAAGCTGTGTGCCCATCACGCCGAATTTCTTTTGGAGGAGGGCCGGATCCGTATGGGCGAGCTGGCCGACGGTGAAGATGCCCATCCCGTTCAGCCGCTTTTCCATCCTTCTCCCGATGCCCCACATTTCACGCAGCGGGGAGACCGGCCACAATTTTTCCGGCACCACTTCATAGGTCCATTCGGCAATTCCGGTCTTCTTCGCTTCCAAATCGAGGCTCAGCTTGGCAAGGAGCATGTTCGGCCCGATGCCGATGGAGCAGGTGAGCTGAAATTCCCTCAGGATTTCATCCCGGATCTTCTCTGCGACCTGGAGCGCATTGCCCCAAAGCCGGTCTGTTCCATCGAGTTTGATAAAGCTTTCGTCCACGCTGTATACATGGATCGCATCCTTCGGCACATAGCGGTGCAGCAGACGCGTGATTTCCATCGAGACCCGCAAATACGTCGCCATTTTTGCCTCGACAAGCTGGATCCGCTCATCTTTCGGTATTTCGAACAGGCGGGAGCCGGTCTTGATGCCGAAGTCCTGTTTCAGCTTTGGGGAAGCGGCAAGCACAACGCTGCCGGGCTGCTCAAGGTTGCCGACCACCGCCAGATGGCATGTAAGCGGATCGAGCCCCATCATGACGGCAGAACAGCTGGCATAGAAGCTTTTCATATCGATGCATAAAATTTTCTCTTTCGGCAGGCCCTCATATTTCATCCCGCTCTTCCTTTCGAACATTTGTTCTATTATACCCCCTATTTTAGCCGACTATGCTAAAAGCATCAATGTTATTTTTTAGCAGGGGCATTTGCTCACCCGTTATTCTCCTGGGAGTAAAAGCTGTTCGTGGACCGATTTAAAACGGCAGAACAGATGATCAACCCTAAAAACAGAAAGAGGAAGGAACCGATCATATAAAGGAGCCGGATCTCGTACAGCTCGGCGAAAATGCCGATTGCGGCCGTAAACATAATAATTAGCAGCGACTCCACCATGCCAAAAACACTCGCAAATCTTCCCATAAGATGGACCGGTATGTTGTTCTGATAGAAGGTCAGAAAACCGGTATTTCCAAATGACAAAGCGAACGTTAACGTGAAAAAACCGATAGAAGCCCAAGTAAAGTCCTGTGAAAAAGCAAAAATCAAATAACCTAGCGGTGTAAAAATAGCTCCAAAGCCAATCAGCAGATTTGTTTTGAAGCGATCAGCAAATAATGCATTGGTCAATGAGCCCGCCACAATTCCGATCCCGGCCACGCTTACAAGAAATCCATACGCGCTCTCCGATAACAAAAGAACTTCTGTGGCAAAGGCTGCTTCTAGTGAGTCTAGGGCAGACATGAAAACTGTAATTCCGCTAACGAGAACATATACCAATGTAAAATACATGTTTGCTCTGCTGAAATGGAGGATTTCTCTCCAGTCATTCCTGATCACTTTCATGCTTACTTTTTCAGCGGCCGTTCCTCCCTTTCCTTCCAATGACGGAAGCAGCGAGATAATGATCGCTGATATCAATAATGCCAGGGCGTTCAGTTGAATGGCCAAGGATGGAGAGCCGATCATAAACAAAAAACCAGCGACGGAAGGCCCCAAAATAAAACCACTTGAGTTGATAAAATTCCGGAGGGCATTGAATCTCTGCCGATTTGCTTTTGGAATAAGCTCCGTCATATAGGCCATGGATGCCGGCACAAAAATGGAACTCGCCATATTGATGATAAAAACCCACAAATAAATGAAAATCAGTGAATCCATGAAGGGCAGCATGAAGATCAGGACTGCCCTAACCAAATCCAAACCTATCATCAGTTTCTTTTTATTCAGCCGATCAATAAAGCTTCCCGCCCAAAAGTTCGTGCACAAAGCTGCGATTGGAAGAAGCATATAGAGAACGGACACGGCCAAGGGGGAGCCTGTCCTATCCAAGACAATCAGGTTCAGTGCGATAAAATAAACCCAAGCCCCTAAGTTGGATATTCCAATGCCGAGCAAAAGAAATACGGGGTCTTTCCACTTCATCCTTTTCCGCAACACTTTCCCTCCTCTATTCGATTTGCCACAACAAAAAAGGAGCCCACCCCCAAGTCATCAGACTTGAGGACGAGACTCCCTGAATAATAGAAGTTCGCGGTGCCACCTCAGTTTGTTCTTGTGTCGCCACAAAAACCTTTTCAAGTACGCTGCTATGTAAGCAGGATATACTCTATCTCTATAACGGGAGATCCCGGCACATTATCAATCGACTATCCAATGTGCAGCTCCAAGGCTTGTTTCTATGTACTCCAGCATCCTCCTTCGCAGCTACCGGAGTTCTCTGTCCTGCCCAAGCACATATACTCTTCTCTTCATCGCTTTTTGAATTAGAGCCATTCTACTACACTTCAGTGAATTTTCAAATAGGTGTTGATCATTTTTTATAAAACGCACGTCCCCCGAGCTTTTCCACAACACCCGGCATGACGGCGTGCAAGATGCCGCCCCAGTTCATCCAGGCCGGCAAGTTGATTTCCCGGCGCGGTGTGAGCATGGCATCGACGACTTTGCCAGCAACACGGACGGGGTCGAGCATAAAGCGGCCGACATTTTTTTCATAGGAGCCGCCCGGGTCTGCCGTCCTGAAAAACTCTGTCCGGATCGGGCCCGGGTTGACGGCGGTCACATTGACGCCGCACAGCTTCATTTCCATCCGCAAGCTGTTCGTGTAGCCAAGGACGGCGTGCTTCGTCGAAGCGTACACACTCGATTTCGGCGTTGCAAGCTTGCCCGCCTGAGAGGCGATGTTGATGATATGGCCGGAGCGCGCCTCGCACATATGCGGAATCACTTCTTTCGTACAGGCGATCAGGCCGACCACATTGACAGCGAACATGTCTGACGCCTCTTCCGCATTGATATCCTGCGCCGGGGCAAACACCCCGTAGCCGGCATTGTTGACGAGGACATCGATTGTGCCAGCCTGTTCATAGATACGGGAAAACACGGCAGGAATATCCTCGAACCGGGACACATCGAGCGCCATCGTTTCACAGCGGATGCCATGCTGCTCCTGAAGTTCCCCGGCAATCCGGGAAAGCCTCTCCTCGTTTCGCGCCAGCAGGAAAAGGTTCGCACCGTTTTCTGCACATTTACGGGCAATCTGCTCCCCCAATCCCCCGGAAGCTCCGGTGATGACGACCGTTTTGCCCTTCAGCCTTGCATTCATGCCTTCACCGTCTCCTTAGGGCTGGAAAAATAAAGGACACCCTTTTCATCCGGCGATTTCTCGATCGCACCGAGTGAGGATAAATAATCCAGTTGGGCCGTCGTCTCAGAAAGGGTCAGGCCGAGCTGCTGTTCAAATACTTTCGGGAACAGCATTTTCGTAATCTCGAAAGTCGACAGCCTTCTCCCCCGCAAAAGCTCCACAAGCTGGAAGGCCCGGTCATGCTGGCGCTTCAGGCGGCGTTCAACCAAGCTGTGCGCATCTTTTACATCTGCCCCATGACCTGTGAAGGCAGTGCTGATGTCAACATCGAGCATTTTTTTCAGCGACTCATTATATTGCAGCTGTGGCTTCGGCCTTTCTTTTCCATCAACAAGCGGCGGCTCAAGCAGCGGATTGGAGGAAATATGGGCAAGAAGATGGTCCCCCGCGATGAGGACCCCGTCTTTTTCCCGGTAAAAGGCGAGATGGCTTTGTGCGTGTCCGTGCGTTTCAATCACTGTCCAGCCAGGCAGTCCCGGCACTGCATCTCCCTCCTTCAGTTCGCCGTTGAGCGCATGCGTCCCTGCATAGCGGAGCGGGGCTTTCATCCCTTTCAGCAGCCGCGGAAAGTCACCGTGAAGGCCGAATTCTACAAATAGCTGTTCATAGAACCGGTCGTAGGAGGCGATGAACGTCTCATCTTTTTCGATCCATGGCTTCGCATACTGGTGAGCAAAAACCAGCACATCCGCGGAAAAGAGGTCGAGCATCCCAATATGGTCAGGGTGATGATGGGTCAGGACCACCTGTTCAATATCGCTTGGCGACAGGCCGTGATCGGCAAGCTGCCGTTCCAGCGAGGCCTGCGCTTCCTCTGTCTTGACCCCTGCGTCAATCAGCGTGAGCGCGTCCCCTTTTATAATGTAAACATTGACATCGCCGACAGCAAACGGGGTCGGCAACGCCAGTTTTAAAATGTCCGATTGCAAATTTGTCATTGTTATCCCTCTATTTTTGTTATATTTCTATAGCGAATGAACATAAGTATAACTTTAGTGTATCGATTTTGAATCGAGAAGTCATTATTTTTGTATATTTCTGATCGAAAAGAGGCGGCAGGCACCCTTGACATTTTCAGCTCAAATCAGCATAATCATAGATAAAACTTTGATCGAAATGCAATGATCAGGATCAGTAAACCCGGCATTGATGAAAGAGAACGGGATCCATCGGCTGAAAGGTCCCCCATCCGCTGTCTGGTTGAACCTGCCTGTGAGCTGCCGGAGAAATCGGCCGTCCCGTCCCGCGTTACGGGCTTAAGAGAGCTGTGCAATTTGGCAGCTAATGAAGGTGGTACCACGGAAGCTCGCCCTTTCGTCCTTTTTGGACGGAAGGGCTTTTGTATTTTTAAAAAGATGGAGGCAGGAAGATGAAAATATCATTTATCGGTGCCGGATCGATGGCAGAAGCGATGATTTCGGGATTGATCGAAAACCGGATCTGCCGTCCGGACGAAATTTATATGACGAACCGGATGGATGAGGATCGGATGCAATTCCTGAATGAACAGTACGGCGTGAACACAACCTATGACACGGAGAGGCTTTTGCAAGGATCGGATGTGCTGATTTTTGCAGTAAAACCGAAGGATGCAGGAGACGCTCTGGAAAAACTGGAGGGAAAGATGGCAGAAAGGACCTTGTTCGTTTCTGTAATGGCCGGCATTTCGATTGCGTTTTTAGAGGACAAAATCGGCAAGGATCAGCCGATCATCCGGGCGATGCCGAATACATCAGCAGCCGTCGGCAAGGCCGCAACAGCGATTGCCTGCAACGGAGCGGTCAAGGATGAACAGCGCAATCTTGCCCACTCGGTCTTCTCGGCTTTCGGGATGAGCGTGGAAGTGGAGGAAGACCAGCTTGACGCGGTGACCGGTTTGTCGGGGAGTGGACCAGCATACATTTATTTTATCGTCGAGGCGATGGAAGCATCGGCCCGTAAGCTCGGCTTGGACAGGGAGACCGCGAAAAAACTGATCATCCAGACGATTGCAGGTGCAGCGGATATGCTCCAGCAGACTGACAAGGAAGCAGCTGATCTGCGCCGGGCCGTCACAAGTCCGGGCGGCACGACAGAAGCGGGTCTCGCCGTCCTGAGCGACAGGCATGTACAAGAGGCATTCATCGAATGCATTGAAGCGGCAGCCGAACAGTCGAAAAAGTTAGGTTCCCTTCTCAGCGCCAAAGCATGAAACTGTTATTCCTACCTTCCCAGTTGGTATAATCCCTGTAGAAGACAAAGGAGGAATCCCAATGAATGCAAAACTGTTTGAACCCTATAAATTGAAAGATCTCACACTGAAAAACCGGATCGTCATGGCACCGATGTGCATGTATTCCTGCATGGATGAGGATGGAATGGCGAACGACTGGCATTTTACACACTACCCGACCCGTGCCGTCGGCCAAGTCGGCCTGATCATCGTCGAAGCGACCGCCGTTACGGAACAAGGCCGGATCAGCCACCAGGATCTTGGCATCTGGAGTGATGACCATATCGAAGGGCTGTCCAAAATTGTGAAGCTCGTGAAGCAGCACGGCTCGGCAATCGGCATCCAGCTCGGACACGCCGGCAGAAAAGCCGAGCTGCGAGGCGACATCATCGCCCCATCTCCGCTCGCGTTTAATGACAAGTACAAGCAGCCGGAGGAAATGACGACAGAGCAGATCAAAGAAACGATCGCCGCCTTCCGCGATGCAGCTGTACGGGCGAAAAAAGCGGGCTTCGATGTCATCGAAATCCACGCAGCCCACGGCTACCTGATCAACCAATTCCTCTCCCCGCTGACAAACAAGCGGAAAGATGAATACGGCGGCTCACAAGAAAACCGCTACCGCTTCTTGAAGGAAGTTATCGATGAAGTGAAAACCGTCTGGGACGGCCCGCTCCTCGTCCGTGTCTCCGCCCGCGATTACAATGACGAAGGACTCGACGCAGAGGACTACGGGGAAATGGCAAAATGGATGAAAGACCAGGGCGTCGACCTGATCGACGTCAGCTCCGGTGCCGTCGTACCGGCAAGAATCAACGTCTACCCCGGCTACCAAGTGCCGCTTGCCGAACATATCAAAAAAGCGGCTGACATCCCAACCGGCGCCGTCGGCCTGATCACAACCGGCATCCAAGCTGAGGAAATCCTGCAAAACGACCGCGCCGATCTCATCTTCCTCGCCCGCGTCCTCCTCCGCGACCCATACTGGCCACGGACCGCGGCAAAAGAACTCAGACACGAGATCGAGGGACCGGTACAGTATGAGCGAGGCTGGTAACATGAAATGCGGAGGGCGGCGTTTAGCGACGTACAGACTGGAGGAATTGTAACGAGATAAAGGAAACACGGCGACGAAGGAGCCGATGTTGACTTATCGTAGGCGCAATTCCGAAGTCTGCTAGTCGCTGCCGCCCGGAGCTGGACAGTGAAATGCGCAGGGCGCCTGCCTATCGGCGACAAGCGCTGGAAGAAAAGAGCGGGTGGATGATTTCCAATCCACCTGATCTTTTCTGAAGCGACCTCGAGCCGATGGCGCCTGGAGCTGGACATCACGAAATGCGGAGGGCGGCGTTTAGCGACGTACAGACTGGAGGAATTGTAACGAGATAAAGGAAACACGGCGACGAAGGAGCTGATGTTGACTTATCGTAGACGCAATTCCGAAGTCTGCTAGTCGCTGCCGCCCGGAGCTGGACACCTCGAAATGCGGAGGGCGGCTGGTCAGGGGCGACAAGCACAAGACGAGAAGGAAAAAAGGCGCTTTCCCGCCTTTCTTCCTTCTTGACTTGTGACCTCGAGCCCCTGCCGCCCGGAGCTGGACATCACGAAAAGCGCAAGGCCAACAAGGAAACACACAAAAAGAGGGGAAAAAGGCGTAAAGCCTCTTTTAAAGTGGTACCTGTAGGTAGGACACTCGAAAAAAAGAGTGTTCAACCTGCAGGTGCTTTTTATATACTTGAAATTAAGAATATGGGATTAGGGGATAACATGAGCAAAGTAACTTTTTCGTCCGAACAGGTAAGTGCA
>NZ_JBWBKF010000034.1:0-194148 GCF_057657925.1 Lederbergia sp. B243.17 | reverse complement strand
TCTGAAATGGTATGGAATCCTTCCTCATACAGCTGTAATGCCTCCAGTTTCTTTTCAAACGATACAGACATAAAAAGGGCTCCCCCCTAAGCAACAGATTTTTGTTTTTTCATCTGTCTACTTAAGGGGGAGCATATCATTGTAACCGGCCGCTCTATCTTATTCCGCAAATTCCCGTACAATCTCCAAAAAAGCTTTCACCTGTTTCAGTTCAAATGCTGAGTCATAGCCGAGGAGCCATGTGTCCCGTTTGATCGGCTTTCCCCTCTCGTCCTGGAGCGGAATCTTATAGACGTCTTCCCTGCCCTCATCGAGCGTAATCGCTGGCAGGATGGCATAGCCGATTCCGTTATATGTCATCTGCTTGCAAGTCTCAATCTGGTCAACGACAATAGTCCGACGCGGGAATGTCTGAAATTGCCGATGCCACCAGTTTTGGATTTCCTGGTAGTAGTTCGAATCGCTTTTGAACTGGATAAACGGCCGGTCTGTTTCCAGTACCTGGCCCACATGTTCAATTTCTCGGTCCACAAGGTAAAGACTATCTTCGAACAGATGGATCTTCGTTCCTTTCCAATCTGTTGCACCCCGGATGATGCCGACGTGGACGTCCCCCTCATAAAGGCTTTTCAGGATGTCGCTGCTCCAGCCTGTAATGAGCGAGATCTTTGCCTGCGGATATGTATGGACGAATTGCTTCAGCACTTTTGGCAGCCAATTTTGACCGACGATGGAGGCACAGGCAATTTTCAGCGTCCCATGTACTTGCGACTCCAGTTCCTGAATCTCTTCATGGACCAGTTCTTCTTTCGCCAGCACTTCTCGGGCGAATTCCGTGACCTTTTCTCCTGATGGCGTCAAAATAAGGCCTTTCGGCGTTCTGATGAACAGCTTCGTTCCCCACTGGCTTTCAAGTGACTGCAGCCGCTGCGACAATGCAGGCTGGGAGACGAACAGTTTTTCTGCGGCACGGCGCATATTCATTTCTTCCGCCAGGACAATAATTAGCTTTAAGTCTGAGAACGACATCCCCTCTCCCCTTTCTTCGGAACAACATAGGGCCCCTCGAACGAAAAACAGGCTCCCGGGCATCCGGAAGCCTGTTGCAGCCGATGAAGTTCAAGCACAGAGCTTCATCCCTCCACATGAGCTGCGGTCATTTTCCATTCATATGGACAGGATGCTGTTGATGGATCCCTTCCTTCAACTCTTTCAGCAGGGCCCGTCTCGTGAAAATACCTTCAAAATAATTATCATCGTCCGCTATGCAAAGAAACGGATGGTCAACCAATAAACCAAGCGCTTTCTCAAACCGGTCCGTAAGTTTTACCCTCGGGATCCTTACAGCCATTACATCTTCCACTTTCTTCTCGCTCAGTTTTTCAAATTCAATTCTTTCCAGGCCTAATATCGCCTCCGTGATCATAGCAGAACTGATCAATCCGTGCAGTTTAAATCTGGCATCCAGAACAGGCACGGCCGAATATCCGCTTTTCGTCAGCACCAGAAGCGCATGTTCTAAATTATTGCCCAGCTGGACATGGGCCACTTTTTCGGAAGAAATCATATAATCACTGATCTTAGGTTCTAGGAATTCGTGGCTTTGCAAGGAAATCATAGGCAAACTCCCTCTTCTCTATATAATCGCTTCATATCCATATTATCATAATTGGATGGATTGTTGAACGATTTTCAAAAGAGCCGGCAGTATAGATCAGGACGGATTCTTTTCTTCCTGTACGATATCAAAAATTTCAATTGCAGCCATATCAATATCATCGAACTGATACTTTTGTTTTTGATTGTCCTTGTCGTACTCTTCCACTTCAAACATTTTCGTTACCGGAAAGTATTTCACCTGGCACAAAGTTCTGCCGTTCACTTCGAAAAGCCGTTGTGGGGCTTCATCCTGTGTTTCCGTATTTTGCATTGTTTGGAGCCTTTGAATGATACTTAGTAATTGTGACATATCGCTACCCCTTTCTTTGGAAAGACCACAGTAATTATATTAAAAAAACACCGCTAAAGGCAAACTGTTCATCAAAAAAACTTTTTTACGGAGTTTTCCATTTCTAGAGCTCACCGCCCTGCCGATACGGATATCTTCCCCGTTTATTGGCAATTTAGTTGACATTCCTTTGGTAAAATTTGCTTGACGGACTGCCTATCCGATTGACATATTCCCCATTCATGTACCCGCAGACAGTAAATTTATCCTCTTCTCGTCCATATTAGAAGAAAAAAACAGCCCATATATTCAGGGCTGTTTTCACTCGCAGTATGTTTCAAAATGGAAATTGGTTCAACCATTGGCCTCCGTCCATCGTAATGCACTCTCCATTAATATAGGCTGCCTTCTCACTGAAGAGATAGCTTGCCAGACCCGCGATCTCTTCCGGCTCGCCAAGCCTTCCTAACGGTACGGAACGGATCGTTCTCTTTGCCGCTTCTTCGGACTCCCACAGTTTTTCCGCTCCGCCCGTTTTGTCAATTGGCCCAGGTGCTATAGCATTGACGCGGATGCCATATTTGCGTCCCCATTCAACGGCAAGCGTCCTCGTTAAGGATAGGACACCTGCCTTGGCAGCCGCTGAATGAATGACACCGGCTCCTGCATCCCAAGCATACGTTGCGACAATATTGATCATGCTTCCTTTGATTTTTCTGTCAATCCAATATAGCCCTATTTCCCGGCTGCAGTAGAAGGTTCCGTTCAAAACGATATCAATGACCGAATTCCACCCATTCACCGACAGTTTTTCCGCCGGAACAATAAAATTGCCTGCTGCGTTGTTCACCAAAAAATCTATGCGGCCGAAACTTGCATCAGCTTCTTTAACCATCCTCGCCGCATCTTCGGGCATCCTTACGTCCATCGCAATGGTCATCAGCCGTTTCGAACCTGGAGCAATTTCCGCCTTTGCAGCCTGAAGGCGTTCCTCATTTCGCCCAGTGATTACGACGTTAGCCCCTTCGCTGTGGAACTGCTTTGCCATATACTTTCCCATTCCGCTTGATCCGCCTGTTACGATGACTGTTTTCCCCTGCATCCAATGCCCTCCTAAATGAATGAGTATTCACTCACTATTGTACCATTATTAATCCAAAAGGGAAGAAGCGATCTTTATTCTATTTGATACAATTTGGGCTCTTTCAATTCATTAATAACGTTTTCGCTGCTAAGTCATTATATATAATGGACTTTAAATTTTCTCAGATGCTTCACTTCGAATGATTCTTAGTATGCATACAACCATAACTCGCCTGTTCACGACAAACAGTTCTTGAATAATCTTTATCACTTGGCGTGCGGGGGAAGCCATATGCACCAACGGAAGGGACAGTCCATTTCCCCTTCGTTTTTTTCCTGCTCCGGCCGGCGGAGAAGAGCGCTAAACAAAATGCGCATCCCCTCCAACGGGAATGCGCATGTTCAAAAGTTAATCCTCCTTTTTATTAAGGAGAGATTCATTAAGTTTTGTCAGGCAGCGGACAATCGTTTTCTTCCGATTATAGCCCTTCATGGAGATAGAATGCTCATTCATGCTTGCATACACATGGCCCCAAGCCCCTTTTGGACTGAAACCGTAAATATATATTTTCACCAGCCCTGCTTTAGATGGCAGAAAAAGCATTTCATAAGCGGAATTTTTTATCATCCGATTACTCCTTTCATCTATATAAACCAACAAGCATTGTACTCTTTCTTAATATGATCGCATCACAAATCCACAGTATCTGTGCCAAATCCCGGCAGCCTGTGTTTCACTAACATACTTAAGTAAATATACACCTCTGCATTGATTATTTCAATTGTGAGTCCACTTGATTGGTAGGCGATTGTTCATTTTATGACCAATCTAAAAAAATTGTGTGATGATCAAGTATAAAAAGTGCCTGGCCAGGGGATTCTGATATCCCCTGCCAGGCTGATTAGCATTACAAAGACTGCTGCAAAACTTTTTCTTCAATCTCCTGTGCTGTAACGGGCTTGCTGAAGAAGAAACCTTGGGCCTTTTGGCAATTGGCCTCTGTAAGGAACTCAACCTGCAATCTCTCCTCCACCCCTTCAGCGACCACTTCAAGTCCGAGACTATGGGCGAGATGAATAATCGTTTTTGTGATGGCTGCATCCTTATGACTCTGCTCAATTTCCTTGATGAACGATTGGTCAATTTTCAAAATATCGATTGGAAAGTTCTTTAAATAGTTCAGTGAGGAATAGCCTGTCCCAAAGTCATCGACAGAAAGGACAATCCCTAACTCCTTTAACCGGTTGAGCATATGAAGCGCCGTATCCGTGTCTTGCATGGCTCCCTCCGTTATTTCAATCTCAAGAGAGGAGGCGGGCAGGCGAAGACCATCCAGCTTTTCCTTGATCACCTCAGGCAGATTCCATTGATTGAACTGCCGAGGTGAAATATTGATGGCAATCCGGATATCCCTATATCCTTTGTCTCTCCAATCTGCCAGTTGATCGCACACTTTCCTGATCACCCATTCACCGATCGGGACGATCAGGCCGGTTTCCTCTGCAAGCGGAATAAAATTGGCTGGAGAAACAGCACCGAATTTCCGGTTATTCCATCTGAGCAAGGCTTCAAAACTTTCGATTGCACCCGTCTTTAAATTTACTTGGGGCTGGTAATGCAGAGAAAGCTCATCCTTTTCGATCGCACGCCGCAAATGGGCTTCCATGATCAAATAGTTCGACAGAGTCTGAGTCATCGATGATTGGTAAAAATGATGATTTCCAGGGTTTTGTGTTTTGATGAGCACAAGAGAGCTGTGGGCATTTTTCAAAAGCATGTCCGCATCTTTGCCGTCTCTCGGAAACATGCTGATTCCTATGGACGGGGTAATATAGCAATCTTCCCCCTGAATGGTAAACGGCGAGGAGAACAAATCCAAAATTTGTTGAACATGCTCTTCGGTGTCATTTTTATCAGTATTGAGCAGCAAGATGACGAACTCGTCGCTCCCAAGACGGTATAATCTGTAGCCCATCCGATTTATTTTCATCAATCTGGAAGTGACAAACTTTAGCAGATCATCCCCCGCATCATAGCCAAGCGTATCATTAAAATGTTTAAAACGGTCAAGATCGAGGTAAATGACCGAGAATTCCGTTTCAGTCGATTGAGCAGCGGAGATTTCCAATTCAAGATGATTCATGAGCGCTTTTCTGTTCCAAGCGCCTGTCAACTGGTCATGAAGCTCCATATACTCGATCATCTCTGCATGGTTTCTGTGTATCTCTCGTGTAATTCCGATGATATACGTTACATTTTCATTCTTCTTAACGGTCGTCAGCCTTGTTTCATAAACATTGGACATCTTCCGTCCATTTGCCATTTCATCAATATATATGACAGGCTCGTTCGAATAGACCGCCCGTTTGTAATATTGGTATAGATGTTCTGCTTGATCCTCCGGCAGGACTTCCTCAAGAAGAAGACCGATAGGAGAATTAGAAAAGCAGGCATGTTCCAATCCGGCTTTGTTAACGAAAAAATATCTGAATGAAGGACCCGCTTCCACTTTCATAACAAAGATCATATCAGACAGATGATGAAATATGACTTCATTCAGTATGGATTCCTCTTCAATTCTTTCAGGATGGCCTTTTGTCATTCGTGGATCTCTTTCCATTTCATCATCCCTTTTTTCCCCTATGTTTTCCACATGATAATTTTTCTTATATAGTTATATTTTACTCTTTTTTGGTCCTGGTGGATAGAACTTTTTACAAAATTCGTGTTTATTTGCGACCGGAAGTACCATTTTCTCTGTAACGACTCTTTCTGATGCTTTGCAAAACAGGTCTAAAGTGGTATAATATTTACAATTCAGATAATAAAAGTTTTGGGATGGTGCATAGAAGTGGATTCGCATTCAAAAAACAGGTTACCAGAAAAACCGTCGCTCGAAAGCCTTTCGCAGGCAATATTCACTGTAAATCGCCATGCAAAGACCGCCTTGGATCCAAAGTATCTGTATCAGTTAAAGAAAGCGGCCCTCGAGAAAATGATCAAGGAAAAGAAAGCAAAGAAAGTTGGCCTGCATTTTTCCAATAACCCGCGCAATAGCCAGCAGCAATCCGATGTTCTTGTAACATGTGGAGATTACACTTTCCATATGCCGCCCGTGAAAGAAGACTTCAGCAATCTCCCGCATTTAGGTTCTCTCAACACACATTCCCGCAACCCGAAAACCCGCATGTCGCTTACTTCAGCCAAAAGCATCCTCCAACGCTACACAGGCATGACGCAGCCTAGCGATCCGAAAGGTAAAAAACGCCCTCAACCGCCTGTATTCAAAAAATTGGGAGATAGCTTCTTTTAACTCCAACTGAAAACGTCAAAAAGCGGAAAATCTCCATATAAGAGAATTTCCGCTTTTATATTTTACAAAATGTATCGATCAATTTCGTGGACAAGCTGCTGGATATCAGGTTTGCTGACTTGCGCTTGGGCCCCAACCATCTCACCCTTATGCAAGAGGTCAGATGTTATTAATGATGAGAAGATAATGACAGGCATCTTCTTCAGATGGTTGTCTTCTTTGATTCTTCTTGTTAAATGGTGTCCGTCCATCTGCGGCATTTCAATGTCCGTGATGACGAGCTGCACCTCTTCTTCAATTGGTGTTTGTTCTGCTGTAATAGACTGCAAATAGGCGAGAGCATCCCTGCCGTTTTCAAAAAACTCCAGATTTTCATAGCCTGCTTCCGACAGCGTGTCATTCAATAACTTCCGCAGTAAAGGAGAGTCCTCAGCGACGACAATTCGTTTGGCGGATCGCTCGCGGTTGCCGAGTTTCTTCACTTGGCCAATATGAATGCCTGCTTCCGGATTAATATCCACAATCATTTTTTCAAAGTCGAGCAATAAAATGATCTGCTCCCCCATCGTAATGACACCAATCACGTTCGAATCGCTGTCAGTATATAAACCGGATGGTTTTTCAATCTGCTCCCAGGATATCCTGTGAATTTGTACAACATTGTCGACATGGAAGACAACTTTTTGCTTGTTAAATTGTGTGACAATAAATTTTTCTTGTTCTTGCTGATGGCCGTCGGCTTTTGTCATGCCTAGGGCTCTCCTCATGTTCACAACCGGAAGCACCTCGCCTCTCAGCTGTATGATTCCGTCGATAAAAGGATGGGAGTGCGGTACATATGTGACGGGAGCAGGCTGGATAATCTCCATCACTTTAATGACGTTGATACCAAACTTGCGTCCTTGTATTTCAAACTCTATGATTTCCAGTTCATTTGTTCCGCTTTCTAGTAGTATTTCTGTATGTTGCGCCATCGTAACCTTCACCTTTCGCTTTAGCTTGCTTTGGAAAACTTGACATTGGAGTAAATCTCTTAACAATATAGCATGATTTTGCCTCTATGAGACTCTATAGAATAAAAATTTATAAAAAAAGTGTGCCAATCAAAAGTCAGCGAAAAGTGATATTCTGATCTGCACACTTTTTCTGTAAGCAAAATCAAATATGCGGTTGCAGTTGCTTTCCGTTTCGGGGCACGGCTTGAGCTTCGGGCCAACAGGATGTTGGTCATGCAGGCGAACCGACAGGACCTCGTGTCCTTGCCTGCCTCAGTCGCTTTGTACCTTGCGGGTTCTTAAGGCCTGTGCTGTTCACGTTGGACACAGAAACAACTTTAGTGAATAAGCATCTCACGAAGAAAAGGTAGAGCCTTTTCGAGGAGACGGAACCTGCACTCCAAGCAACGGTCAGGCAGGCCGACGAAAGTAAGGCTATCTCCTCTTCGGAATCAATAGGAATAGGCCGCTGCCAATTTTAAAATTGAAGTTACCACAGAACCATCCACAGGAAGGATTTATAATGTGCAGTCAACAGAATGCTACTGAAGAATATACATCGCACCGTTTTCAGGCAGTATAATAACTGCCAATCCCCCACCATCCTGGATGTTTAATAGCTGATTCAGGAGTTTCTGCAACTATTGATGTAGTAGGATCCAACGGATTGGCGTGGAAGGTGAGACGCATCTAAAAGGCTCTGCTTCTCCATAGTGAGAAGTTAATTCGGCTAGGTTGCTGCTAGTGTCTGCGGGATTGAGCACGACTGGTTAAACTCTAGACACTATGCACCCGCGCCCCACGGAAATTATTCGCCTGAAAGGTAAATCCATGGGTTAAAAGAAAGAAAACGAGACTGGGATTCCTTTAGGTCCCACTCTCGTTTCTGTTTCAGTATGGACTTTTTCAGCGATCTCAAAGACGGCCCATTTTTCATCCTCGGCTTTATCTTTGGGACATATGGGTCAATTCCATCTTTTCCTCATTCCTCCCAGTATTTGATTAATGCCTGGGTACCTGAGTTTTCGTATCCTTGTTCAGCCAGCTGAACATACATTTCTTTTGCAAGTGCCAGTCCCGGGAGCTTCAAGTCCATCTTCTCCGCCTCATCAAGTGCAATTCCCATATCCTTAATGAAATGTTTGATAAAAAATCCAGGGGAGTAATCATCTGCCAGCACCCGAGGGATCAGGTTTGACAGAGACCAGCTTCCGGCAGCGCCGCTTGAGATTGATTTCAGTACCGATTCCGGATCAAGACCAGACTTCTTCGCATAGACAATGGCTTCCGTCACGCCAATCATGTTCGAAGCAATCGCGATTTGATTGCACATTTTTGTATGCTGGCCCGCTCCAGCCTCGCCTTGATAAACGATATTTGTCCCAAGCACTTTGAATAGTTCCTTAACCGCGTAAAATGCAGCCTCGTCACCGCCAGCCATAATGGAGAGTGTGCCGTTTTTGGCCCCGATATCCCCTCCAGATACCGGCGCATCCAGCGCAGCTGCCCCCTGTCGCTTTCCTTCATCGTAAATCCGTTTTGCGAGTGTCGGTGTGGAAGTCGTCATATCAATCAGGATGCTGCCTTCCCTGACCTCTGCCAAGATGCCATTCTGCCCAAAGTAGACATCCTCGACGTCCTGAGGATATCCAACCATCGTAATGACAACATCCGCATATCGGGCAGCTTCACCTGGAGTATTCGCCCATTTGGCCCCCAACGCGATTAATTCCTCCGCCTTCGATTTTGTTCTTGTATAGATGGATAATTTATAGCCTTCCGCCATCAAATTGCGCACCATGCTTTTCCCCATAACGCCGAGACCGACAAATGCTATGTTTTGAATTGTTTTCATTCCAGCTCACCTCTCCGTGATTACTTGATGCATTTTTTAAACTGAGCGCAGTTTGCCCCCATCAACAAAGTAGCTGCCGCCCGTCATATATGTATTCCCTTCGGATGCCAGGAAAACGACAACCTTGGCAAACTCTGCGGGCGAGCCTTCCCTGCCAAGCGGTATGGCTGCCTGGGCCTGTTCTGACACCTTTTCCGGCGTAATTCCCTTCTTTTCGGCTGTTGCCTCATCAAGCTGCTTAATCCGGTCCGTCGCAATCCTTCCCGGCGCCACTGTGTTCACAAGTATACGGTAAGGGGCCAATTCATCTGCAAGTGATTTTGCCAGACCGAGAATCCCCATCCGGAACGTGTTCGAAAGAATCAGCCCTGGAATCGGTTCACGAATCGAGGACGACGCAATATTGATAATGCGCCCTCCATTCTTCTTTAAGTAAGGCAGCGCTTCTCGGATGATCCTGATATACGATAAAAGATTCAGCTCGAATGCTGACTGCCATTGTTCGTCATCCATGTCAACGAATCCCCCTGCTGGCGGTCCCCCAGCGTTATTCACAAGGATATCGAGTTTTCCGAAGGACTTTACTGTTTTTTGAACCATTGATTGAATGTCATCCCGATTGGTAATATCACACCGGACGTATTCTACTTTCCCGCGATCCAAGGAAGACAATTCCTTTTGAACTTGTTTTAACTGCTCCACATTTCTGCTGGCAATCATAACACTTGCACCTTCACGGACAAATTGTTCTGCAATCGCTTTTCCCAATCCCTGGCTTGATGCAACGACGAGAGCAACCTTGCCTTCAAGACCTAAATCCATCGCCTATCCCCTCTTTCCGTAATTTTCTTACATTATAGCATAGGACCTTTCTTCCACTGCGTCAGAAGCTCCTGCCTGATCCTTCGATAGAAAAAACAAAAAAACCCGCAAGACATATGCCTTGCGGAAAAAAAGGGGGAAAAATGAGAATGAAATGACTGGGTAGTCAGATCAATCATGATTACTATTCTATACCACAGTCTTCTCTTTCATACTCCTCTTCCCGGTAACTTTTTTATTACAATTCCGTTACTTTCTTTACAAGTTCCACTACTTCTTCAGTTGTGCTCATTTCAAGCGCTTGAAGAGCCATTTTTTCCATCTGTTTTGCGTCAAGATGCTTGATTTGCGATCTTGCGCGCAGGATTGACGAAGCGCTCATGGAGAACTCGTCCAATCCAAGTCCAAGCAGAAGCGGAATGGCTGTTTCATCGCCTGCCATCTCTCCGCACATACCAGCCCACTTGCCTTCTTGATGGGCTGCATCAATCACATTTTTAACCAACGTGAGGATCGCAGGACTGTATGGCTGATAAAGGTAGGAGACGCGCTCGTTCATCCGGTCTGCTGCCATCGTGTACTGAATCAGGTCATTTGTGCCTACGCTGAAGAAGTCAACTTCCTTGGCGAATTGGCGTGCCATAACTGCAGTAGATGGAATTTCAACCATGATGCCGACTTGAATCTCATCTGAAACCGATGTGCCCGCTTGGACAAGCTTTTCTTTCTCTTCCAGCAGGACAGCTTTTGCCTGGCGGAATTCTTCCAGAGTTGCAATCATCGGGAACATAATGCGAAGTTGGCCATATGCACTTGCTCTCAGCAAAGCACGGAGCTGTGTACGGAAAATGGTTTGCTCTTCAAGGCAAAAACGGATCGCCCTGAAGCCGAGGAACGGGTTCATTTCCTTTGGAAGATCCAAATAAGGAAGCTGCTTATCCCCACCGATGTCGAGAGTCCGAACTACGACAGGCTTTCCTTCCATTTTCTCCAGTACTGTTTTGTATGCATCAAACTGCTCTTCTTCTGTAGGCAGTTGATCGCGATCCATGTACAAGAACTCTGTTCTGTATAAACCGATCGCTTCAGCGCCATGATCGACAGCGCCGTTTGCATCTTGAGGCGTACCGATATTTGCAGCAAGCTCGACATGCTTACCATCGCTCGATACCGTCATTTCATCCTTCAAAAGAGCCCACTCGGCTTTTTGCTTCTCAAGCCTGATGCTCTCTTCCCGGTAATGATCGACAACCTCAGGAGTCGGATTTACATGGACTTCACCGTTTACGCCGTCCACGATGATCAAGTCCCCGTCCTGGATTTCTTTTGTAACGGAATTCGCACCAACGACCGCCGGGATTTCCATTGATCTTGCCATGATGGCTGAATGGGATGTTCTGCCGCCGATATCGGTTGTGAATCCTTTGACAAACTCTTTGTTCAATTGTGCTGTATCTGAGGGTGTAAGATCAACAGCAACAATCACGACTTCCTCTGCTATCAAGCCTGGGTTCGGAATTTTAACACCAAGGAGCAAAGCGAGAACCCGCTTTGTAACGTCCTTGATGTCGGCAGCGCGCTCTCTCATGTATTCATTGTCCATCTGTTCAAAGATCGCAATGAAGCCTTCAGCGGTGACAGACAAGGCCATTTCCGCATTCATTTTTTCATTGGTAATCTTTTCATCAACAGCTCCCAATAGTTCAGGATCTCCGAGTACGAGCAAATGGGCATCAAAGATGGCTGCTTTATCTTCACCAAGCTGATCCGCAGCATGGTCGCGGATTGTCTGCAATTCGGCTTTCGCCTTTTCAACTGCTTCATGGAAACGGCTTACTTCGGCATCCGCATCGGCAATTTCTCTCTTTACCGCAGTCAGATCCGGCTCAACCAGCCGGTATGCCTTTCCGATGGCAATGCCATTGGAAGCCGCTATCCCTTTTAAAATCGTGGACATTACTTCGCAAGTCCTTCTTTGGAGAACAATTCTTCAATTGCTTTGATTGCTTCTTCCTCATCAGCTCCCTCAGCGCTGATCGAGATGTTTGCATCTTTGCCGATACCAAGGGACATAACGCCCATAATGGATTTCAAGTTTACTTTTTTCTCCTTGTATCCAAGCTGAATGTCAGAAGAAAATCTGCTGGCAGTCTGAACAAGCAATGTAGCCGGACGTGCATGAATTCCTGTATCTGCTGTAACGGTAAATTGTTTCTCTCTCATAATCAATCGTCTCCTTTTTTAAATCAAAATGGTATCCATTCAAAAGTAGCTAATTTTTTCGTATTCGTCAATTAAACAGCAACAAATCGGGTAAAATTATATATGAAATTTGTCCAAATGGATATATTCACTGAATAAATTTCCTGGTATGCCCTAAACTGTCAGCTCCGCTCTTTCTCCAAGTATGTATAGATAACAGAACCACCGCGTTGGGCATTCCCCCGGAACCGTTTAAAATCGGGCTGTTTCAATAGCAAACCGCGGAAAAGCATAAAATCCTCTTTGCTTACTTCCACTTTATCAAGTGAACCTTTGCGAAGATTTTCCATTAAATCCAAGCAGATTTCTTCATTCATCAGCTCACAGTCCCTCCTCTTGATCTTCCGAAAAAAAGCTCTATTTTCCTCTGGATATGCCTATCTTATAAAAACTCTGACCACCTGTCCAATCGCTTTATTCAGCAAACGCTTACCCTTTGCAATTTAAGCGTTTTCAATAAATTAACTGAACATAGTTGCACTTTACAGGAAAATAGTGCAAAATATTAAAAAAAGTGAGGGGGCGGCATAGATTGAAAATTGCAGAAATCGGAAATGTAATTGAATTTAAAGATGGCCTTCGCGGTATTGTTGAAAAAGTGAACGAGAATTCTGTAATTGTAGATTTAACATATATGGACAATTATCGGGAATTGGATTTAGAAGAGAAGACAGTCATTAACCATAAAAATTACAAAGTGATCAAGGAATCTGTGAAAATATAAGCATCAACAATGAAATAAATGGGAAGGGATATGCGGATGATATGTAATGTCAGCCAACTTTCCCACAGCAGCAGATATTCTATAGCCCGATTTTGAAAAAGCAAGCGGCAGCGCTTGCTTTTTCTATGTTCAAAATCTATCCTCTAATAGAGTAAATTTCGAAAGGACTGACATTCTATCAAAAAAGTAGATTTTACCTTGCTTGGGGGCATGATTCTTTCTTGCTTGCTTATTTACATAGCTTTTGACACAAAAAATGTATTTTGGTACCTATATACGGCCACTTCGCTTTTTTTGATCAGCTATGCGATTGTTTGGGAAAAGATGGACGATGAGTTGTCATTTATTCAGTATGCATCGATCGGTCTGTTATCGGGTATTGTGATGTATGCTCTATTTTACGGCGGAAGCTATCTTTTGGAATATCTTCCCGGTAATATGACAAAGCAAGTTTCATCCCTCTATAAACAGATGAAACTCGACGAAATTTGGCACTATCTTGTGCTGGTGTTGGTGATCGTTCCCGGGGAAGAAATATTTTGGAGGGGGTTCGTCCAAAAAAAGATTTCCCGCGTTGCCGGCAATCCTGCAGCCATTATCCTGGCGGCCGTCCTATCCGGTATCGCCTTTTCCTTTTCAGGTTATACCGTCCTTATGGTGGCGGGCATTATCAGCGGACTGATCTGGGGCTATCTTTACGTCCTTAAGCGCAGCATGCCGCTATTGATCGTTTCTCACTTAGTATTTGATATTCTTTTGCTGATAATATTTCCGATAAAATGACAAAAAAGCAGTAAATTTTGGTATGCTAATGTTGTAGATTCTGTAACTTTTTTCCGCGGACTTCGTCAAATCATTATAGAAGCTGCAACAACTTTTGAGGAGGAACTTAGATGACACAACTTTTAAAGCTTTTGGCAAGTTCTTTTATTGCCCTCTTTATGCTAACGGCATGTGGGACGGCGGATACGGACGACCAGAAAACGAGCGGAAGCACACCAGCTGACACCTCTCAAGCAGGGGAAGCAGACGTGAAGGATGACCCGGTTGCACAGGAAGAAGAAGATGAGCCGGAGAAAAATGAGGACACTGCCGATACCGAGGCACCTGCGACAGAGACGAATGACGGTCAGAGCCTCCACTACAAGATTGACGGTGAAGAAAAGACCGGTACTCCTGTGATGGCCGAAAGCGATACACAGCCCTATTCAATCCTCGTTCTTCCTGAGTTTGAGTTTACAGGGGAAGAACCGAACAAAGATATTTTGTATGTAAAAGAAGACGACCATGTTTTCATGAGAATCGAGCAGCTTCCAGCAGAAATTTCCGAGGAATCCGCAATCGACACGATCAAGGAGCAGCTTAGTGCTGTAAACTCTGAGATCGCTGAAGATGAGGCGCCTGCAGACAATGACTGGCTGAAGGACGCAAAAATATTCTCAACAGAAAAGGACGGCGAACTTGTCAAAGGCTACCTGATTAAAAATTCAAATGGACATTTGAAGCTTACTCTATTTGAAAAGACAGACAAAAAGTATGAAGATGCATTTCTGAAAATGGCAGAAACGATCAAAGTCAAATAACAAGCCAGCTCACAAAAGAGCCCCCATCTAATCAGGGGCTCTTTTTTTTGCGCTGATAGAACATGAGCAAAACGAGGAAAATCAGGCTAATGTAGCCAAACAACGGATAAAGATAGCCGAGCAGCTTCCCATACCCGATCTTTCCGGCAAAATAGATGACAACCAGAATAATCGCAAGCACCCATTTGCCGCTGATGTTTATATATACTCTAAGCTGCCTTTCCAGTCCATACAAGTTTCCAATGATAGAGGTAAATATTTCACCAAAAATTACAAATACATAAACAAGATAAATTCCTGATGCTGCATGCCTGATCACTTCTGCCATCGGAATTTCATGTGTGGCAGGATCGGGCAGTGTGACCATAATCAAATGGCTCGACAATAAGAGAATGGCAAGAAGCCCGCCCCCAATCCAGCCTCCAAGCTTAACCACGTCCTCATCCCCTATCTCGGCAGCTACAGGAACAAGAACCGACTGTGAAAGAGCAAGATTAAAGGCTGCATATAAAACTGCGGAAAGTACGGAACTGAAAGCTGAAACCTCCGGAGGCTTGTCAAAGAAAAACTCGAAAGCCCCCTCAAGCCGGAAAAAGCCTGCGAGTATGAGCAGATTGAAGAAAACCAGCAGCGGGACGACAAAACTATTGACGGCAAACAGCCCCTTTACACCGACAGCAAGGACGACAACCGAAAGGAACAAGGTAATAACTGTTCCCAACCCTTTGCCAAGGCCAAGTTGTTCATGAAAAAGAGCTTCCGCCCCGGAAAGCATGACTGCGCACACGCCAAGAAGCATGAACATCATCAAAATATTCATCCATTTAGCCGCTTTCTCCCCGAACAATGCCCGGTTCAAATCCTCATAAGAAAAAGCGTTGATTCTAACTGCAATCGTCATAATTTTTGTTCCCATCCAAATAAACAAGCCTCCAGAAACGAAAATGGCGAGAAACCCGTAGAAACCAAACCGAGTGAAAAACTCCACGATTTCCCTGCCTGTCGCAAACCCGGCTCCGATCACCGTGCCGACATATAAAGCAGCAACCTGAAACGCGCCTGTCCATTTTTTCAAATCTGCATTCCCTCATTTACTGATTTTTCTCTTCCTCTTAACCTATGTGAAAAAAAAAGATTAACGAATAAAAATCAAAAAAATACTTGAAAGTCAAAGAAGGTCAGAGTATAATAAAAACATAAGGTCAAAGTTGGTCAATAAAAACCGACCTTTATTTTTGTTCTATTGATCAAAGATAGTCAAAGAAATCTTCTTGGAGGATTGATAGATTATGCTATGCAGTAAATGTGAACAACGAAATGCGAATATACAATTGACAATGCAAATAAATGGACATAGACAAGTTCTCCCCCTATGCTCCCAATGCTATGCTGAAGAAAAACAAAAGCTGGGTGCTTCGATGGGACCATCTTCTTTCGGGAACTTGGATGAATTCTTTGGGCAATTCATGCAGCCCGGCCATCACACTTCCGACATTCCGCAGGCTGTCCCTTCCACTAAAAATGGCGGCGGCATGCTTGATCAATTTGGCCGGAATTTGAACCAGGCGGCGAAAGCAGGGTTGATTGACCCAGTCATCGGCCGTGAGGAAGAAATTGAACGTGTCATCGAAATTTTGAATAGAAGAAACAAAAACAATCCGGTACTAATCGGCGAACCAGGGGTCGGAAAAACAGCGATTGCTGAAGGCCTCGCATTAAAAATTGTCGAGGAGGACGTCCCTGCAAAATTGAAAAATAAAGAAGTATACCTTCTCGATGTCGCTTCTCTTGTCGCAAATACAGGAATTCGAGGTCAATTTGAGGAAAGAATGAAAGGGCTGATCAGTGAATTGCAGACAAAGAAAAACATTCTGCTCTTTATTGATGAAATCCACCTTCTTGTCGGTGCTGGTTCTGCGGAAGGTTCCATGGATGCGGGAAATATCCTGAAACCTGCCCTCGCACGCGGCGAGCTCCAGCTTATCGGTGCTACTACCTTGAAAGAATACCGTCAGATTGAAAAGGACGCCGCCCTTGAACGGAGATTCCAGCCGGTGCAAGTCGGTGAGCCTTCAAAAGACAAATCCCTCCAAATTTTGATGGGTCTAAAAGAAAAATACGAAATCTATCATCAGGTTAAATACAGCAATGAAGCAATCAAAGCTTGTGTTGACTTGTCAGTGCGTTACATCCAGGATCGTTTTCTCCCTGACAAAGCGATCGACTTGATGGATGAAGCGGGTTCCAAGCTAAACCTGCAAATCAAAACAGGCAGCAAGGAACAAATCCAGCAGCGGCTTGCTGAAATTAATAAAGAAAAACAAGCCGTGCTGGCAAAAGAAGAATATGAAAAAGCGGCAAGACTGCATGAGGAAGAATTGAGGCTCGAGAAAAAAATAAATAGCGATGCGCCTGAGAAGCTGACTGTCGATGTCGGTTTAATACAGGACATCATCGAGAAGAAAACAGGAATTCCTGTCGGAAAGCTGCAGGCAGAAGAAATGCAGAAAATGAAAAATCTGGCCGCAGAATTGGCCTCAAAAGTGATTGGTCAGGAAGAAGCTGTGCGGAAAGTTTCTAAAGCAGTCCGCCGGAGCCGAGCTGGACTGAAAGCAGCTGGCCGGCCAATCGGATCCTTCCTCTTCGTAGGGCCGACAGGGGTAGGGAAAACAGAACTTTCAAAAGCACTGGCAGAGCAGCTATTCGGCTCTAAGGATGCCCTGATTCGCTTGGACATGAGTGAATATATGGAAAAACACAGTGTATCCAAATTGATCGGTTCACCTCCAGGCTACGTTGGCCA
This sequence comes from Lederbergia sp. B243.17, assembly GCF_057657925.1. NCBI lineage: Bacteria > Bacillati > Bacillota > Bacilli > Caryophanales > Bacillaceae > Lederbergia > Lederbergia sp. B243.17. Next base: position 176,759 of record NZ_JBWBKF010000034.1, on the reverse strand, counting down.
TGAAGAAGCCGGACAACTGACAGAACGTGTGCGCAGACAGCCGTACAGCATTATCTTGCTCGATGAGATTGAAAAAGCCCACCCGGATGTACAGCATATGTTCTTGCAAATTCTTGAAGACGGACGCCTGACAGACAGCCAAGGAAGAACTGTCAGCTTTAAGGATACGGTTATCATCATGACCAGCAATGCTGGTACAAGCTTTAAACCGATCCGAGTCGGCTTCGGCCAAAGCGAGGCTGTAAAGGAAGCATCCATCCTCGATTCTCTTGGCAGCTTCTTCAAGCCTGAATTTCTCAACCGGTTCGACAGTATTATAGAATTTGATCAACTGACGAAGGAACACCTTTTTGAAATTGTTGAACTCTTGCTGGCTGACCTTCATGTCGTGCTGAAACAACAGGAACTTTCTTTGGAAATCAGTCCGGAAGTGAAAGATAAATTGGCAGACTTGGGATACCACCCACAGTTTGGCGCCCGGCCGCTGCGCCGTGTAATCCAGGATCAATTAGAGGATCCAATTGCAGATTTCATTTTGGACCATCCGGAAACAAAACAGCTCCACGCAGTATTGGAAGATGGCCAGATCACCATTGAAGCGAAGCAAGTCGAAAAAATAGAACAGTAAACATGAAAGCCCGGACTTATCTCCGGGCTTTTTTATATTCTAGGATTATTGTAGATTTGCCGGAGTGAAGTGTTCTTGCTTGGATGAGGCATACTGTCGGCCGTATAAAAAAAGCATGAGTTTCGGTTGAGGATTCTTGTGGTGTGTGAAAGTCTTTGTCTGAAACAGATGCAGATACTCATTCAGAAGCTTGTCCAGCTCCTGGCTACAATTGATGGTTTTCTGGGAACTTAAACCGTACTTTTCCCCAAGCCTAATCATTTCCAGCCTTTTGTGTTGAATTTTTTCAAGAAGTTCATTTTCTGATTGATGGACTAACATCTACTTTCTCCTCCGTACTTCATCATATTTAAATCAACTTCGACATTATCTCAATATTTGGTTCGGCTGTAAATGACATCGCAAAAGAAGTCAAAACTTCCTAAAACGTAAGATGTTTCGACAATTACAGCCGTAACTTTTCTGATATACTAACTTAATGTTTGTTGATCCAACTCCCGGGTAAAATTTAATTATCAACTAGTAAGCTGGTGAGCAAAATGGAAAAAAGGGATTTTTATTTTGATAACGCGAAATTCATCTTGATCTTCTTTGTCGTATTCGGCCATCTCCTTCAATCGTATGTCTCTTCAGACACGGTCATAGCGACACTGTACAAACTAATTTATCTGTTTCATATGCCTGCATTCATTCTCGTTTCGGGCTACTTTGCAAAAGGAATCTATGAAAAAGGGTATGTCGCCAAGTTGGCAAAAAAGCTGATTTTGCCGTACGTCATTTTTCAGATCATCTACTCGATCTTTTACTACTTCCTGTACAATGAGCCGTCTTACTCGGTTTCCTTGCTGGATCCTTATTGGTCTCTATGGTTTTTGATCAGCCTGTTTTGCTGGAACATCATGCTCTTGCTCTTTAGCAAACTGCCGGCTAAGTTATCTTTAACCATTGTGATTGCAATCGGGCTGTTAATCGGGTATGCAGACTTTATTACAAATACACTGAGCCTATCCAGGACGTTTGTCTTCTTCCCTTTCTTCCTGGCCGGGTATTTTCTCGAACGAAAGCACTTTACCGCTATTGCTTCGGCAAAATCAAAATGGATTGCAGGGATAATCCTTTTGATCACTGCTGCAGGTCTCTGGTTTTATCCGGATTTAAATGAGAAATGGCTGCTGGGGTCGAAGCCTTACAGTGCACTGGACGGCAATACACTATTTGGCCTTTTCAGAAGATCTGGAGTCTATACGGTGAATTTCCTGATGGTCTACAGTTTCTTCGCTTTCGTACCGAAGAGAAGGTACTTTTTTACACAATGGGGGCGCAATACACTGTATGTGTACTTGCTTCACGGATTCATTGTCCGTGCTTTCAGAGGAAGTCAACTGGAGAGCTATTTGAATGAACAGCAGACGATATTCATATTGTTTGCGGCCACTTTTCTTCTCACTGCCCTCCTTTCTAGCAAAGCAACAACCGCAGTGGCACAGCCGGTCATCGAGCTAAAAATGTCACGTTGGAAAAACGCATTCTTTAACTTTAGGGATCCTTCGAGACTTTCTTGAATATCGAGGGCAAAGCAGTCCGGATAACGGGCTGCTTTTTTCCTATTCCTTATCCTATACGACATAGTTTTGCTTTTCCCTGCTTATGTCTGCATTCCCATTCTCCATTTGTAGTTTTGCCGCCGCTCCGGTAAAATGTATAGGAAGATCCTGCCCAAAACATGAATAGATCATGCAATTTGCGGAACAGCAGAAGGAGTGCCAAAAGAATGAAAGTGATCGCAAGCACATTAAACGCCAAATACATCCATACAAATCTCGCCATCCGCTATCTGAAAGCGTATGCTGCGCCTGAGTATGAAGTAGAACTGGCTGAGTATACAATTAAGGACCCCACTTTGAACATTGTAACCGATCTGTACATGAGAAAGCCTGATGTGCTCGGTTTCAGCTGTTACATATGGAATATCGAAGAAACGATCAAAGTCATTCAAAACATGCGAAAAATCCTCCCCGATGTCAAAATTATTCTTGGAGGCCCGGAAGTATCCTATGATGTCGTCGAGTGGCTGCAACGTCTTCCGGAAATCGACTTTATCGTTATCGGCGAAGGCGAGGAAACATTCAAGCAATTGATTGCTGAGATTGAAGGCGGCCAAGACTATTCAAAAATTGCCGGCATCGGCTACATGCGTGAAGGCAAACCGATCATCAATACGATCCGCGGCAAAGTCGATTTGCGCGAGTTGCCTTCCCCCTTCCGATTTGAAGAGGATATTCCCCATTTGTCAAAGCGGGTCACCTATATTGAGACAAGCCGTGGCTGCCCGTTCAGCTGCCAATTCTGCCTTTCTTCCATCGAAGTCGGCGTCCGCTATTTCAACCGGGAGAAAATCAAGGATGATATTCGCTATTTGATGGAACACGGAGCCAAGACAATCAAGTTTGTTGACCGTACGTTCAATATAAGCAGAAGTTATGCTATGGAGATGTTTCAGTTCCTCATCGACGAGCACAAACCGGGCACTGTGTTCCAGTTTGAAATCACCGGTGACATTATGAGACCTGAAGTCATTGAGTTTCTCAACAAGCAAGCACCGCCGGGGCTTTTCCGCTTTGAAATCGGTGTGCAGTCGACAAATGATCTTACAAATGAGCTTGTAAAAAGAAGACAGAACTTTGAGAAGCTGTCGCGTACCGTCACCATGGTCAAAGAAGGCGGAAAAATTGACCAGCATCTAGACTTGATAGCAGGCTTGCCTGAGGAAAATTATGATTCCTTCCGGCAGACCTTCAATGATGTCTTTGCCCTCGGGCCAGAAGAGCTTCAGCTGGGCTTTTTAAAAATGCTTCGGGGTACCGGGCTAAGGCTGCAGGCAAAAGAGTACGGCTACACATTTATGGATCACGCACCTTACGAAATACTCGGCAACAATGTAATCGACTTTCAGGATATCGTTAAAATTAAGCAGGTGGAAGATGTGCTTGAAAAGTACTGGAATGCGCATAGGATGGACCACACAGTCCGTTATTTGACTGCAACCGCCTTTTCCTCCCCTTTTGATTTCTTTCAGCAATTCGGGACATACTGGGACGCGCAAGGCTGGTCCAGAATCGGTCATCAGCTGGAAGATCTTTTCAAGCGTCTCCGGGAGTTTTTGCACAGCCAGGAGAACCCGAACGCTGATTTGGCGGAAGGGTTGATGAAATACGACTATTTACTCAAGCAAAAATACAAACCCCGGAAAGCATGGTGGGAAAGGACGGTTAGCCGAGAAGAGCACTCTGCCATTTACAGGCGTCTCAGTGAATCCCCTGCCATTGCAGGCGAGGCTTTCGCCGGCATCGGCTTGAATGAGCGTGAGCTGTACAAACATACACTCATAGAGGATTTCCCATTCTCGATCGGCCACTATATCGACACCGGCGAAATCATCAAGAGCATTTCCCGCGCAGTCATCTATTTCAGACCAGAGGACGGAAAATCGTTCATTCATCCGATTGACCACCATTCGGAAACAGAAACGCCAATTGCTTCCGGGCTTGGCAGCTGATTTTTAGACATATCAAAAAAGGGAGAATCCGCAGATTCTCCCTTTTTGCATTCTTTTATAAAAGTTCTTTTCTAAGCTGCTCATTCGTTTTCGGAGAGAGCATGGCATACGGTACATCAAATACTGTTTTAGCCCCGGTCTGTCCGCTTTTGTTCATTTTATAGGCTGCCCTGGCATATGCAGTCAAAACGCTCGCCGTAAATTCCGGATTGCTTTCCAAGTTAAGCGAGAACTCGACGATTTGCTTCGTATCTTCTCCCGTCTTGCCGCTCCTGATGACGAATCCGCCATGCGGCATCGCGCCATGCTGTTCTTTCAATTCGGTTTCGCTGATAAAATGGACTGTCGTGTCGTAGTCAGCAAAGTAATTAGGCATGGAGACGATTTCCTGTTCAATTTTCTCTTTGTCTGCGCCTTCTTCGGCAACGACAAAACACTCCCGGCGATGCTTTTCTCTTGTCGACAGCTCAGGATTCTCACCGCTTCTTACCCGTTCAACGGCCTCTTCGACAGGAATGGTATACTGTACGCCGCCTTTCACACCTTCCACGCGGCGGATAGCATCTGAATGTCCCTGGCTAAGCCCTTTTCCCCAGAAAGTATACGTTTCTCCTTCAGGCAGGACAATCTCGCCAAGCAGCCTGTTCAATGAGAAAAGACCTGGATCCCATCCGACTGAAATGATGCTTGTCTTGCCAGACTTGGCAGCTGCCTGGTCAACCGATTCAAAGTACTCAGGAATCCGCGCATGTGTATCAAAGCTGTCGATCGTATTGAATAGCGCAGCCATATCAGGTCCTTGTTCAGGAAGGTCTGTAGCCGAGCCTCCGCATAAAATCATGACGTCTATGTCATTCACATACTTATCGGCATCACTCATTGAAACTTTTTTGACTCCCGGAGTGGAAAGCTGAAGTGCTTCGGGACTTCTTCTTGTAAAAACAGCGACGAGTTCCATATCCGGATTTTGCCGGATAGAAGCTTCAACTCCCTTGCCTAAATTTCCGTACCCGGCAATTCCAATACGTATTTTCTTATCCATATAAATCCCCTCCATGTTTTCCTATTATCCGATAATAACTCTTTCTTTCGGATAATGAAAATCTGGTGCTTTTTCATTGTCCGCAATCACAAATAAAAATGACAAAATGCCGACCCGGCCGATAAACATAAGAAAAATGAGCAAGCATTTACCAAAGCCTGTCAAGCCAGCCGTGATGCCCATTGAGGCGCCGCATGTTCCAAAGGCTGAAGATACCTCAAACACGATGGCAAGCAGGCTGGCGTTCTCCGTAGCCGACAAAATCAATATGGAGCCTCCCCATAACATAACGGCCAGCATTAAGACAACTAGTGACTTCTGTACGTCCTCTGGGTGAATTTCCCGTTTAAAAATTTTGATGGACTTATAGCCCCTGGCGTAATGAAACAAAAATAAAATGACCAGCGCAAAGGTGGTAGTCCTGATTCCTCCCCCAACTGAGCTTGGAGAGGCCCCTATGAACATTAAGACGGACATGAATAAAACGGTAGTCGTTGTCAAATCGTTAATATCCAACGTCAGCAGGCCGGCACTCCTCATTGTCGTTGACTGAAACAACGCATAGAAGAAGGATTCATGCCATGATTTATCGGCAAAGAAATTACCCTGTTCCAGAAAAAGGATAACAATCATGCCGACAAACAGCAGAAAGAAATACATTGCTGTCGTAATTTTTGCAAAAAGCGTAAAGCGGAAACGCTTGTTTGTATGCTTATGTAAAAGGAACTTTTTCACTTCAATCCAGACAGGAAAACCGATTGCTCCTAAAATAATCAATATCATCGTTACAAACTGGACAAAATAATCATGTGCAAACGGTACAAGTGATTGTCCGGTAATGTCAAAGCCGGCATTCGTCGTGGCACTGACCGAAGCGAATACTCCCTGCAAAAATGCCTGCTGCCAGGTTGGGAAGTAATTCAGATAATAAGTCCCTAGTATTAAAGCACCGATTGCTTCGATTAATAAAATGAGAAATACAATTTGACGGAGCAGCTGAACGAGTCCGGATAGATAAATCTGATTTTGGTCTGTTTGAATCAGCTGCCTTTGCTTCAAACCGATTTTTTTGCCGATGGCCAGCCAAAAAAAGGTGCTGATTGTCATGATGCCGATCCCGCCGATTTGCAAAACGACGAGGAGGAGTATAAATCCAGGCACTGTGAAAGTTTCTGCAATGCTGACAGTGCTTAGCCCTGTAACGCTGACAGCACTTGCGGCGGTGAAGACAGCATCCATCACCGACCATTTTGCTCCCGGCTGGCGTGCGAATGGGAGGCTGAGAAGCAAAGCAGCGATGCCAACCGTCAGTACGTAGTAGGCAACAAGCACACGGAATGGCGACAATTTTGTTAGCTTAAATTTCCTGATATAATTCATTTCCTTAGTTTTCCCCACTCTCGCTCGATCATTACTCTATATTAATTAAATTGAACGCAGAAGAAAAGCGTAAACGTATTATATCATGGATTTTCCAGTCATGTTTTTCTTGCCGGCAACCATACTAAAGGTAAACAGGCACGTAACTACAATATCAAGGGAGGAAAACACAATGGGTAGACAAAGCAACAAGCTTCTTGTTCCTGGAATCGAGCAATACCTGGACGCAATCAAATTTGAAATAGCTGAAGAATTTGGAGTGACACTTGGCTCGGACACAGTTTCTAGATCGAACGGATCGGTCGGTGGAGAAATCACGAAGAGACTGGTTAAACAAGCACAGAGCCAGCTAGGAAATCAATCATAACACTATAAAGCAGGCTGTCCTCGGGGACAGCCTGCTCTTTATCAATCATCATCGTCTTCGTCGTCATCATGATTTTTATTTTGTTTCTTTTGCTGTTTTTCCTGTTCTTTCTTCCACTTCTCTTCTTGCTTCCGTCTTTCTTTTTCTGCTTTTTCGTATTGCTTTTCTTGTTCTTCTTTCTGTTTGCGAAGATACTTTTCATACTCTTCTTGTTTCTTTTGCTGCTCTTTTTGCTGCTTTCTGATCTGCTTTTCTTGTTCTTCTTTCGCTTTCCGTTCAGCCTTTTCCCTTTCTTTCTGAGCTTTTTGCGCATCTTTCGCCAGCTCTTCCTGACGCTCTTCCATCTGCTTATCCGCTTCATTGCTACCGTTGGATTTTGGCTGGTGCTGCTGCTCGGCATTGGCTGCCGGCGGGTCTGCTTTCTCCGCGTCTGGTTTATTTTCATTTTGCACCGGCTTCTTCTCAACATCAGGCTGTTTGATTGCCTCGTCTTTCTGCGGTGTCTGATCTTTCGGCTGCGGCTGCTTATCCAACATATATTTTCCTGCTGTTACGCCAAAATCTGCTGCCGTCTCTCTTTCACTTTCCGTTGCTTCAATAACGGTTACGTCAAACCCTTCATGACGGCTTTCAAACTGGCGGGCAAATTGCTGAAGCATCTTCCCGGCCTCGTCATCAGCGGGAACAGTTCCTACTACAACACGGCTGTCCGGCTTCATATAGCCAAGCCGCTCCAGTGCCTGCATCCACTCCTGCGCAACCTCATCCAACGGGCGTTTCTCCACCTTTTCGATCTTTTGAAGGACTCTCTCTGCATCCTCATTAAATGGTTCAGCATTAATAATTCTGCCTTTTTTATCAACCGAAAATTCAATGCTCGGGTTTACGTCGAACGAGACATAAGCAAATGCCACGGCGGGGCCTAATAATGGGAATGCGATGACTGCGCAGATGAACAAGACAGCTGCCATCGCAAAGCCTGCAGCCCACTTTGGCTGGAATAGGATTCGCTTTCTTTCTTTTTCCAGCGGATAAAAAGAGACTTCACTGCCGATTTTATAATCACCCTCGTCCTTGCGTCCCTTTAAGAATTCGCCATCCTTTGTCAACACAACAATATGGGATCTCGTCACATCAAGAATGACTCCATTTTTTAACATTCATCGTCCCGCCCTTTAATATACTCTTTCAAAAAGATATAATCCCCAGCTAAAATCACGCAAATGGCGATAATATACTTGCGGTTTCTCTCTATCGTCTTCCTGCTGACACTTACCTGCTTTTCCAGTTCCTTAACAGGCAGTTTCCGCTTCGCCCGCAAATGGGCCAGTAACGTCTCCTCTGCAGCGACAATACCGGCTATCTTCATCGCATTCACTCTTGCATCCTCATGCTTTGGAGAATGCTTGACCAAATCAGAGAAACTCAGTCCGTACTGCTCCAGTTCCTTCCCCAAAAGCATGATCTCTTCCCTTCTTGCATCTGCCTCCAGTTCTTGTTTATATTTTTCTGCTGAAAGCGAATTTTCGATCATAGAATAGGCAGAATCATCTTCCTCCCCGCCAAACCCCTGGTCCAGACTGACAGCTGTGTGCCTGGCTTGCTGGCGTATATAGTCGATCACTCTTCTCTTGATCATCAATTCGGCAAATGCAAGAAGGGAAGCCCCTTTACTTACATCATATTTGTAGATGGCATCATGGAAAGCCAGTAGCCCAACACTGAACTCATCATCGCTTTCATCGATATATCTCTTACAGACGGATGAAACTGTCCTCTTAATGAATGGATGATAGTTTTTCAGAGTGGTTTCCAACAGCAGTTCATCACCAGCTTGGATGGCCAAGACGACCTTCTCCAAATCCATCTTTTTCTTTATGGCAAAAAGCAGACTTAACAAATAACTCCACCTCATTTCATGCCAATCATTATAGCATGAAAGAGAATGATTGCCTTGCATAATATTTGTCGCCTGCTCTTCCCTTCTTGCTATACATTTCGCCGGATTTCCAGGATTTATGGGGGTTAAAAACGGCGCAAGCCAAAAGGGACACCCGAAAAATTTCGGGTGTCCCTTTTTATCTCTCACACTCTTAGTCTTCCTGCGCCACAGGGTTCTTCCTGGATACAAAATAGCCGCCCGCTGCGATAGCGACAAGGACGACCCAGAATATCATTTTCCAGGTACCTGATTCTGGGAAGTGTTCGCTTAAAATCCCTACCTTTGGATGAGCCATCGTAAAGACAGCAAGCTTAACACCGACCCAGCCAACGATCAGAAACGCAGCTGTCTCAAGGCCAGGATATTTCTTCAGCAGCTTCACGAACGATGTAGCTGCAAAACGCATGATGACAACACCGATCAAACCGCCAAGAAGCATGACGAGGAATTGTCCTCCGTCAATTCCGCCTGCCTGGAACCATCCCGTCGGTTTGAGCGTTACCGCCAACGCAACAGCCGCAAGCATCGAATCGATCGCGAATGCAATATCGGCAATTTCTACTTTCAACACGGTCATCCAAAATGAAGAGCCCTTTTTTTCGACGTCGGTTTTCTTCTCTTCCTTTCCCTTCCGCTTTTTCACCAAGTGATTGACGGACAGAACCAAAAGATACAAAGCGCCAATCGCCTGGATCTGCCAGACTTTTACAAGGAATGTAATCAGGAATAAGGCGATAAAGCGGAATACGAACGCTCCGAGAAGGCCATAGAACAAGGCCTTTTTCTGTTTTTCCTCCGGCAGGTGCTTAACCATGACAGCCATGACAACGGCATTATCAGCGGCTAGTATTCCTTCCAGTCCGATGAGCACGAGTAATACCCACCCATACTCTAAAATCATTGATGCATCCATCGAATCCCTCCAAAAGTTGAATGTAAACACCCCATTTGGCAAAGGTTCTCGGCCGCAAAAATAAAAAGACCTCTGCCTCATGGGCAAAGGTCTTGCTGGACATGTATGTAATGCCAACAAAGCCGGTGAATTTCTTCACGAATTGACGACTTTGTTTTAGATGGGCCTTGCTGGGCCACACCTAACGCTACTCCCCTTTGACTTTAAGTCAAGTATATGTGTTTGACTCTATTATAGAGGGTGCGGCCTTGAATCGCAATAGTTATTTCGCAAAAAAGATAACTAGCGATTCTTTTTCATTTTTCTCGTTTCTGGATCAAATAGACTGTACACGACCGGGATAACGAACAGCGTCAACAAAGTACTGCTTGTAAGCCCGCCGATGACCGCCACTCCCATCGGCTGATTCATCTCCGTTCCCTCACCCAGTCCGAGAGCGAGCGGAACGAGCCCCAGTATCGTTGTAAGTGCCGTCATTAAAATCGGCCGGCACCGGTCCTTTACCGATTCAACGAGCGCTTCATAGCTTGATAAGCCAGACTGCTTCCGCTGGTTGATGTAGTCTACGATCACAATCGCATTGTTGACGACGATGCCGGCAAGGATGATAATGCCGATCAAAGCCGGAATGCTGATCGGCAGCCTTGCCATCAATAGGGCGGCCGCCACGCCAATGACCATCAGCGGAACAGTGAACATGATGACAAATGGATATTTGAACGATTCAAATTGTGCCGCCATAACAATGTAAATAAGCACGATCGCCAATACGAAAGCCATGATCATGTCATCCATCGCATCTTCAAGCATCTCTGTCTCTCCGCTGAAGACAAGTTCCGTTTGTGATGGCAAGTCGATTGAATCGAAACTGTTTCTGACCTTATCGGTCATATCGCTGACATTGGTCTCTGTTCCATATTTCAGCGTAAATTCTACGGCGGACTGCTGATTCATCCTTTGGAGTGTAACCGGTCCGCTCCCACGACTGATTTTTGCCACATCTCCCAGCTTTGCATAGGAGCCGTCGGGCTTCCTGATCAGCAGCGTTTGAAGGTTGTCGAGGTTCCGGGTGATCTTTTCATCATATTCTACGTAGACAGTATAGACATCTTCATTTTCATCCAGAAGCTGCGCTGCAGCCACTCCGCGGGTCACATCATTGACAATCGAAGCAATCTGAGCCGGAGCCAAACCGGCCTCGAACGCTTTATCTCTGTCAATCTCGATTTGCATTTCCTCAACCCGATCCTCCGTACTCGTCGATAATTCCGTTACACCATCAACGTTCTTCAATTCCTTCAGAAGCCGGCCGGCGGCTTTATCAAGTCTTTCCCTATTCGTATCCTGGAGATTAAAAGTTAGTGTCTGTGGGGCCAGTCCTGAAGCAGCCTGGACATTGAAGGACAATTCCGCCGATGGGTCAGCCTTCTCCACCGTATCGTTCAGTACGGTCTTCATCCGGTCTACGAATTCAAACAGCGTTTCTTTTCGATCTCCGAGCGGTTTCAATTTAACATAAAGTTCGGCCGTACTCGACTTTCCTCCTCCTTGGAATTGCGCCTCCTGTGTAGAGCCGATCAAGCTTACGTACGCATCGATATCTTTTTCCTTTTTCAGCTTACTTTCAAGTGCAGTGACAACTTTCTCCGTTTCAGTTAAAGCTGCTCCATTTTCAAGATCCACATTTACCGAGAAGAAGCCCTCATCTGTCGGAGGCAGAAATTGCCGGCCTGTATTCATCAAGCTGTATAGCCCGCCTGCAAAAAGAAGAACGGAGAGCAGCAGGATGAACCAGCGATGGTGAAGCGACCAGCGGATGGAGCGCTCAAGCATGTTCATCGACTTAGAGCGCCGGCGTTTTGCCTCATAGTCTCCGTGCATCGGCTTCAGGAGACGGCTTGCCAGCATCGGCACAACCGTCAGCGCAACGAGCAAGGATGCTGCCAGGCTGAAAGAAATCGTAAATGCGAATTCCTTGAACAATTCTCCGAGAAGGCCGCTGATAAATACAACGGGCAAAAATACGGCAACCGTCGTAAGCGTCGAAGCGGTAATGGCACCGGCCACTTCTTTCGCACCTTCTGCCGCCGCCTCTTTGGGCGTCTTGCCCATCGACAGATGACGGTAAATATTCTCGATAACAACAATCGAGTTGTCGACGAGCATTCCGATACCGAGCGCAAGTGCGCCTAGTGTCATGATATTTAAAGCGAAATCGGCGAAATACATAAGCACAAACGTGACAATGACTGAATAAGGAATTGCCACCCCAATAATGAGCGGGCTCCTGATATTGCGCAAAAAGATGAACAGGACTGCCATAGCCAAAACACCGCCAAGAATGAGTGAACTGGCGATATTGGAAATGGCCATTCTGATAAAATCGCCTTGGTCAAACAACATATCGGATTCGATGCCTTTATATTGGCTTTTCTTCAAAAGACTGTTCAACTCTTTCTCAAAGTCCCTTGAGACGTTCGCTGTATTGGCATCCGATTCCTGCAGGACGCTCACCAGTACAGACGGCTGTTCATTCGTACGCGTAATGCTGCTTTCTTCTTGTTTCTGTCTCTTGACGTCCGCTACATCTTTTATGCGGATCTTCTCTCCTGTTACCGGATTGGCGGTGACGACAAGCTCTCCAATGTCCTCTGCAGAGTGGAGGGTACTCATAATTCTCGTCGTCAGCTCTTTCCCTTCTGTCAGCACCGTTTCCCCTGGCATCGAAACGTTGCTCGCTTGAATGACGCCAGAAATATCAGACTGGGACAGGCGGTATTTCTGCATTTTGTCCTGGTCAATCCGCACGCGGATCTCCTCGGCAAGTGTTCCGGTCACATTGACGCTCGCCACTCCGGGCACTTTCGTCAACTCTGTTTTCATTTCCTCCGCAAGCTCCCGCAGCGTATTATCCTCACCAGCTGCCTTCAAGGACAGCTGGATGACGGGGAACTGTGTAGGATCGAACTTAAGAAATCTCGGTTTGCCGGCACCTTCTGCGATCGGTGTCTGATCAATTCTTTGAAGCACATCCGGCTGTATATCATCAATCCTCGTCGTCCACGTAAATTCAAGGAGGATGAAGTTCGACCCCTCTTGGGATACCGACTGGATGTTTTTGATTCCAGGGAGGGTCGATAAGTTCGCCTCAAGCGGCTTTGTCACCTTTTCAGCGATCTCCTCAGGGCTTGCCCCCTGATAATTGGTGACGACGACTGCGATCGGCGGATTAATATCCGGAATCAGCTTTAGCGGGATTTTCAACAGCGATACAATCCCCAAAATGATGACCAAGAACATGGTCACAATCGTAAAAACCGGTCTCCGGATCGAAAATTTGCTCACATTCATCTTTTCAACTGCCTCCCTGACTTCATTGACGTTTATGTATGAATATTCATTATAGCAGAGGCCTAGCAGAATTATACAGTGAGACTCCTGCTGTCTTGGACTTTCAGCATAAAGAAAAACTGCACCTTAGGAGCCGATCCGGCCATCTAAGGTGCAGCTGATTCAAATACTTATTCGTCCATCGGGTTCGTCAAAATGACATCAGGATTTTTATCCTGGAACCAGCGGAGTGCAAAATCATTTTCGAACAAGAAAACAGGCTTGTCGTAGCGGTCTTTGACGAGCAAACTGCGCTGGCTGGACAATGACTCATCAATCTTCTCATTCTCCACCCAACGGGCGATTTTCGACCCGATCGGTTCCATTCTCACTTCAGAGTTATACTCATTCTTCATCCTGTGTTCAAAGACTTCAAATTGAAGCTGTCCGACCGCGCCGAGGATGTATTCTTCCATTCTAAATGTTTTATAAAGCTGGATCGCACCTTCCTGCACGAGCTGTTCAACGCCTTTATGGAAGCTTTTCTGCTTCATGACGTTTTTTGCATACACCCTTACAAAAAGCTCAGGGGTGAACTGCGGTAATTTTTCATATTGGAGCTTCTTATTGCCTTCCGTCAGCGTATCGCCGATCTGGTACGTACCGGTATCGTAAATGCCGATTATATCACCGCTAACCGCATGATTGACCGTACTGCGATCATCAGCAAGAAACTGTGTCGACTGCGAAATTTTGAAATGTTTACCGGTTCTAGCCAATGTCACGCCCATGCCCCTGTCAAATTTGCCGGAGCAGATGCGCAAGAAGGCAATCCGGTCACGGTGAGCAGGGTTCATATTTGCCTGGATCTTGAAAATAAAGCCTGAGAACGATTCATCCGCAGGATCAACTTCCCCTTCATTGGACAATCGCGGCTGCGGAGCCGGTGCAAATTGCAAATACGTCTCCAAGAATGTCTGCACACCAAAATTGGTCAGGGCACTGCCGAAAAATACAGGTGTCAGCGTGCCATTATTGATCTTCTCTCTTGAGAAATCATTGCCCGCTTCTTCAAGAAGCTGAATCTCTTCCAATGCTTGTGTATAGAAGCTCGTTTCTTTCATTGGGTGCTCGCCTTCGATTCCACCCTCGGCATCAAGCTGAAGATAGCGGCTCTCTTCATCCGAACGGAATTGCTCGACCCGCTTATTGTAGCGATCATAAATGCCGTAGAACTCCTTACCCATACCAATCGGCCAATTCATCGGATAAGACTCGATGCCCAATACTTCCTCAAGTTCGGCCAGCAATTCAAGCGGCGGCCTTCCTTGCCGGTCAAGCTTGTTGATGAATGTAAAAATCGGAATGCCTCTCATCCGGCAGACCTTGAACAGTTTCATTGTCTGTTCCTCAATCCCTTTTGCCGAATCGATTACCATGACCGCACTGTCGACGGCCATCAGTGTCCGGTACGTGTCCTCACTGAAATCCTGGTGACCAGGTGTGTCCAGGATGTTTACACGGAATCCGTCATAATCAAATTGCATGACAGAAGATGTGACCGAAATTCCTCTTTGCTTTTCGATCTCCATCCAGTCGGAAGTTGCATATTTCCCTGTCTTCTTTCCCTTGACCGTACCGGCATCGCGAATCGCACCGCCGAACAGGAGCAGTTTCTCCGTTATCGTCGTTTTCCCCGCATCCGGGTGGGAGATAATTGCAAACGTTCTTCGAGCTTCAACTTCTTCTTTTAATGTATTTGTTTGTACCATTTCTGTATTCCCTTCATTGCAAATTGGTTTGCACGAAACTTCCATGCTGTCCGGCTTTCTTGAATAGCCGAATTCTGCGAAAAAAAGCACTTCACTTTATCTTATTCCTACCGGCGGGAGATTTCAATCAGGAATGCAGAAAAAATCCTCACGATATATAGTGAGGATTGCTTTGTTTTGAACTTATACAGTTTGGATTGGTGATGCAACATAAGCCAGTAATAGCTTTTCCGTATTGATTAATGAAGACTCATGGGTTCTTTCCAAAGCGTGGGAAGACTCAATCCCCGGCCCGATCAGTCCATGAACGATATCATAGCCGGAACGGATGGCTGCCGAAGCGTCCGAGCCATAGTACGGGTAGATATCCACTTTATAGCCAATCTCATTTTCCCTCGCCAAGTTGACAAGATGTTTTCTGAGTCCGTAATGGTAAGGACCGCTGGAATCCTTCGCACAAATGGAGACGGTATACTCATCGGAGGATTGCCCTTCTCCCAAAGCACCCATATCGACAGCGATGTATTCCACTGTCTCGGGAGAAATACCCGCATTGCCGCCATAACCGATTTCTTCATTATTGGAGATGAGAAAATGAGTTGTATAAGGGAGCTCGATCTTCTCTTCCACAAGATGACGGATCAGGCGGAGCAAAATCGCCGTACTCGCCTTATCATCCAAATGGCGGGACTTGATAAAGCCGCTCTCTGTAATTTCTACTCTCGGATCAAAAGAGACGAAGTCGCCGACATTAATGCCAAGCCTTCTTGTTTCCTCTTCCGTCGTCACTTTTTCGTCAATCCGGACTTCGATATTGTTTTCATCCCTCTTCGCTTCTCCGGCATCTTTATATACATGGACCGACGTCTGCTTCATTAAAATTGTACCGGTGTATGTATCGCCCGCTGCCGTTTCGATCTTGCAGTATTCGCCTTCAACCGCGTTCCAGCGGAAGCCTCCGATCATCGTCAATTTCAGTCGGCCGTTCGGCTTGATTTCCTTCACCATCGCACCAAGCGTATCGACGTGTGCTGTCAGCATCCGGTGCTGGCTGTTGTCTTTTCCAGGCAGCGTGATGAGCAGTGCTCCTTTCCTCAGACGCTTCATCTCTACTTTTATATCCTGTAAATACTGTTCACAGAAACTAATCACTTTTTCCGTATTGCCTGACGGGCTCGGAATGCTGACTAGCTCCCTGATCAGCATCATTGTTTCTTTCACTTGCGGGTATGGCATACTATCTGCTCCTTTCAAGATTACTCTTCACTCATTATACTGATAATAGAAGCATCAGACAATTTTTGAAAATGGAGGCAGCCTATATGGAAATTCATTCTTTTCACTTAAAAGCCAATTGGAACGGCGGCAGAAATTCTACAGGAACGATAGAGACAAAAAACCTGAAAACCACTGTTTCCATACCTAAAGAAATGGACGGACCCGGCATCGGAACAAATCCTGATGAAATGCTCCTAGGGGCGGCTGCAACATGCTATATTATTACATTGGCAGCCATGCTTGAAAGAGCGAAACTTCAGGCTGATGAGCTGAATATGGAGTCTGAAGGCGTTGTGGAGGTAAAGCTTGGGGTGATTACGTATAAAAAAATCATTCATCGGCCATCCATCGTTTTGAATAAAAACAGTTCCGATCAAGACGTGGAGAAAGCACAGCAACTGGCTGAAAAAGCGGAAAAAAGCTGCATGATCACCCGTGCCCTCCAAGGGAACGTCGAAATCGGCCTGGATGCATCCATCACCAGACAATCATAAAAAATCCTCACCCTGCCGTTTTCGGCAGGGTGAGGATTAATCATAGGACTTTGCTCAAAAAAGCTTTTGTCCGCTCATTCTGTGGATTTGAGAACAACGCATCCGGTTCATTCTCTTCTACGATATAGCCATTATCCATGAAGATGACTCGATCTCCGACCTCTCTTGCAAAGCCCATTTCATGGGTGACAACAATCATTGTCATTCCATCTTTTGCCAAGCTTTTCATGACCTCTAGCACTTCCCCGACCATTTCCGGGTCAAGCGCAGATGTCGGCTCATCAAAGAGCATGACTTTCGGCTCCATTGCAAGCGCTCTGGCAATGGCGACACGCTGCTTTTGACCTCCTGAAAGAGAATCAGGATAGGCCGCGGCCTTCTCTTTCAAACCGACCTTTTCAAGAAGTGAAAGGGCTATTTTCTCCGCTTCCGCCTTTTTCATCCCCTTGACATTGATCGGGGCCATTGTAATGTTGTCCAAAATCGTTTTGTGGGGAAATAAGTTAAAATGCTGGAATACCATCCCGACATTTTTTCTCACTTCATTGATATTCGTTTTCTGGTTCGTCAAATCCTGTCCCATGACAACGACCTGTCCGCCAGATATTGTTTCAAGCAGGTTCAAGCAGCGGATGAGCGTGGACTTGCCGGATCCCGATGGCCCGATAACAACAAGCACTTCCTGGGGCTTCACATCTAGCGAAATATCCTTCAGCACTTCGTTATTCCCGAATGACTTTTTTAAATGCTTTACTGAGATCATTCCGTCTTCATCCTCCTCTCGATGTAATTCATTAAGTATGTCAGGGAAAGTGTCAAAATAAGGTAAATGATGGCGACTGTAATGTATGGCTCCCAGACACGCATATATTGTCCGTTTGCCGCTCTGCCCCAATACATCAACTCAGGGGCGGCGATAATCGCACCGAGCGATGTTTCCTTCAGCAATACGATGAATTCATTGCCAAGCGGCGGAATCATCCTTTTGACGGCCTGCGGCAAAATGACGAGCCTCATCGCCTGCTTTCTGCTCATGCCGAGCGAACGCGCAGCTTCCATCTGACCCTTGTCGATCGACTGGATACCAGCGCGGAAAATTTCCGCAATATAAGCGGACGAATTCAAAGACAGGGCAATGATAGCTGAAACGATCGGATTCGCCGGTGACATGAACAATGGCACAACGCCGAAATGAATCAGCAAGATTTGGACGAGGAATGGAGTTCCCCGGAAAAAATTGATATACCAGATGAAGGGTATTCTCACCCATCGGCGCTCTGCCATTTTGCCCAGTCCCACTGCCAAACCAAGGACAAGCCCGATACTGACCCCAGCCAGAGAAAGTCCGAGTGTCAGCAATGTCCCTTTCCAGAAAAGCGGCAAATAATCTACTATAATATCAAAGCGAATGTTCATTGTCTTCACACCCTTCCATCACCAAAAAAGCTGTCCGTGCGAGAGAGGCCGCAGTGGACAGCCGTATTTTAACGATTATTGTTTCCGGCAATGCCCCGTAATCTGGAGGAGCTGCTTGCCAATTCAGCTATTATTTTTTCTCGTATTCCTTAGCGGCTTCTTTCAAATTATCTACATTCGGCTCCTCATCGAACCACTTCTTGTAGATTTCCGCATATGTTCCGTTATCGAAAACAGTATTCAACGCCTTATCAAAGTCTGCCTTCAGTTCGCTTCCTTTCGGAAAAGCGAGTCCGTAGTATTCGGATTCGAACTGCTTGTCATCTCCTAGCGTTTTTACCCCGCTGTCAGGATTGTTCTTTTCATATTCCAGAGCGACTGCGATATCTGTTACGACTGCATCAACATTGTCACTTTGCAGCGCTTGGAACATCAAAGCGGCAGTTTCGTATTTGGAAATGTTTTTGTTGTTTGTTCCGACCACTTTTTCAGCAGCAAACTGGCCTGTTGTCCCGTTCTGGACGCCAATTTTCAAGCCCTTCAGGTCTTCCGCACTTTTGATATCCGTACCTTCCTTGAAGGCGATCATGCTCGTTGATTGAAAATAAGGGACACTGAAATCATACGTAGCAAGGCGCTCTTCATTAATCGTAATTCCAGCGGCGCCAATATCAAGCTGTTTTCCTTGGAGACCCGCAAGCATGGAATCCCAGCCCGTGTTTTCAATCTTCACTTCATAGCCCGCCTCTTCGGCAACAGCGTTCAGCAAATCAACATCAAACCCGGTAATTACTCCTTTATCCATAAATTCAAACGGTGCAAAAGTCGCTTCGGTACCTACATTCAATACTTTTTTCGCTTCTCCTTCACCATCTGAGCCGGAATTGCTCTTTTTATCATTATCCCCCTGGCCACATGCGGCTAGAATGAGGAGGCACGATACCATCAGAGCCAGCCATGGCTTTTTGAATAAATATGACATTTTTTTATTTCCCCCTATGTTTATATTAGTAAAATAATAACGTGTTTAGCGTACATTTTCAATCCATTCGGGTAAAAAAATTTATATGTTATTAAAACACATGCATGTTTATGCGGTATAATGTCGAATTTGATGGGGCGTACAGCAAGTCATCGCTATCTTGCTACACACCTTTACCCAAATTTCTGTTTTTAATAAACGCAAATTGGGAAAAGTAAAAGAGGCTTTAAATTAAAGGAGGGATACCAATGGCAAAAGAAAAAAGGATACAAAGCAGTGATTCAATAGAACAAGCGGAGAAAAAGAAAAAAGGAATGGATATTAGCCCGCAACGTGCAACAAATGAAAAAGAAGTGAAAAAATAAAAAAAGAGGCTGTCCGAGAATTTCTTCTCGGACAGCCTCTTTTATCAGGTTTATTAAAAATCGCGGAGATCCAAAATGGTCTCCAGTTCTTCCGCCGATCTGTCCAAAAGGGCGATTAGCTTTTTCGCTGTATCTTCCGGCGAGCTCAAAAGGCCTTGCTCCTTGTAGCTAATAAACCGGTCCACTTGTGCAAAATCTTTCGCATCTGATGAGCGGATCTGCACTTGCATATCGGTATCGATAATCCCCGGTGCGATGGAAATCACCTTCACCCCGTTCGCGTTTTGCTTTTGCTCCTCTGCCACCACTCTTGAAAAATGATCAAGCCCGGCTTTCGTAGCACAATAACTGCTCCATCCTGGATTCGGATTCCGGCCGGCCCCAGAAGAAATGTTGATAATCCGCTTCGGAATCGCCAAATGATCCGTGTATTTGATAAAAGCTTCCGTTAGCAGCATCGGCGCAGTCAGATTGACCGCTATATTCTTTGCCACTTCTTCCGCACCATTTGTGCCCGCTTGTCCAATCGGTTCCACAACTCCCGCATTATTGAATAACGTAATGGAGGAAACGGATTCCGAAAAACCTTCGGCGATTTTGCTGACCAGATCATCGATTCCACCCCAGTCAGACAAATCATAGGATAAGAATTCGATTTTCCCGCCCGACTGTTCGGTCAATTCTTCATTTTTCGTTCTGGCAATACAATAAACTTTGCCGCCACTCTCAGCAAGCTGCTTTGCGAGCGCCAGCCCGATTCCCTTTGATGCTCCTGTTACGATGCTGATGTCCATGCCTATCCCCTTTCAGATGATTTTTAACAACATCATACCATAGCTGCTGCATCTGGAAAGAAACCGAACCCAATAGATGTTTCTGCCCAGGCTCGAACCCGTGACCGCTACCCTGTCAAGGTAGCGCTCTTCCAACTATGGAGAAAAGTTATGCTATAAAATAGGTTTCTTGAGACCTGTAGATTCACATAGAAATACCAGCACTACTGATTTCAAGAAAATTATTCTATAATCATCGCTTATATATTATTTATCCTCTACATCAATAAGGTAAATGGCTTTCTCAAACCCACCTCGTTTTTCCTTTTTCTCCTTACGAATCTCATCCAGCTCTTCAAACTCGACACCATAAACACCCAATGAAGCATGAATTAATTCCAAAATATCGGCAAGTTCCTCAACAACTTCCTTTTTATCAACAGCACTTTTAAATTCATGTATTTCCTCAAGCATTTTTGCTTTTAACTCTGTTAGTAGCTCATCAGATGAGAGAATTCTAGAGTTGAAACGTAAACCCTCTGCTTTAATGATATCTAAAATATTATCTCTTACCAATTTGTTATAGACAGGCATTGTTCATTCTCCTTTTATGTATCTTCTGTTACTTTTTAAACATTATAAAAGGATCATCAATTCAATCTCCTTTGCAGATGAAGCCCAAAGGCCATCTTGACGGTCAATTGCCCAGTGTCCGTTTAGATGGCTTCTTCAGTACACAATCGGTCTAAAACAACAGAAGTAGCAGTTGAAGGTTTTGTAGGCACGGGGGAATCGATCCCTCTTCAATCGCTCTCTTTGCTTTGCAATCTCTTGTTCAATCATTTTCCCTGTCCAGCCGGGAGACACATTGATTCTATACAATTCAAATGGGGGTGTATCAGACTTATTCACCCCATTGCTCACAGTATAGGCAACCTTAAACCCTGCTTCTTTGACAGCGGATAGCGTGTGTTCATCATAATGACCATACGGGTAAGATAATGCGATTACTTTATTGCCAAGCTTTTCTTCAATTATCTTCTTGCTCAAAACGAGATCTTCCAGCACTTTTTGCTGGTATGACGCTTCATTATGGGCAATCATTGCCGATATCTTTTCACCTTCAACATCCTCTTTATAATGCATGTCATAGGTGTGACTCTGAATGCTGACAAGGCCTGAATCTGACATTTCTTTTGCTTGTTCCCAAGTAAATCGAGGTAAACCAGACCTGTTGTCCATCCTGGACACGATTAGAAAGATTGTCGCCTTCATGTCATTCGCCTTTAAAATGGGATATGCAAGTCTATAGTTGCTTTCATATCCGTCATCCATCGTTATGTGAATCGGATTCTTAGGCAATTCTTTACCAGTGGTATAAAAATCTACTATATTCTGTTCCGTAATCGTGTGATAACCTTTTGCCTTCAAATATGAAATCTGCTCTTCAAACTCTAGTACCTTAATTGTCGTATAGCTTGTCTCTTCGTCCGCTTCGACGAAATGATGATACATTAAGACGGGAATACAGGTTTCGCTTTTTTCTTCACTGCTGTATTGACCTCTTCATCAGCCTGTACACTTTTATGCACATTACCTCTTATAAATGAAAAATAGCGTGTTGATACACTCAGAATCATGATGACAAAGACAATCCATAAAATATGGTATACGTTTTTCAAAAATGTCTCCTCTTTCTTAGCTGCAAGGCATAACTATTTCCATAGGTTCACCTGGAAATTCTTTCCCGGATTTCAATTAAAGCCACTAAAAAACCCCTTAATGTTCACGAGTACAGTGCCCAATAAGGAATTTTGATGGATCACACATTGAATTACATGGCCAAAAAATCATTACGCGGTTCCCTTAGTAATGAAAATGGGTCGTATAACGGTTTACTTTGATGATTCTAACTGGGCTTGGACCGCAACCTCTACCCGGTTAAAACCATTTAAGAATTATAAACTCAAGCGATCCAGCCGTATACAAGGTTTTCCCAAATATATCCTGTGCAGTTTCTATTTCCAAAATTTATTATATAGTGTTTTCCAGTAAATTAACAGCATGCCCAAAGGATAATCTATCCTAGAAAAATATTATACATTGCAAACAGAAAATTTAAAAAAATAAAGTAGAAAAGGAGATTGGCAAAGAAGAAATTAGTAAAGAGATCTTAATCACCCTAGCAGATAAAAATTGTTTGTTGAAACTTGGCCCGAACAAGCGACCTCTACCCTGCCAGGTCATTTAAGAGCTACAACTCCAACGAGCCAGCCATACACAAGGACTTTCACTGAATGAACACTGTACAGTTTTTACTTTCTTAATAGAATGTATAGGGCCTGTCAGCAAGTTGTCACCGGTCACAAATAGTTCATTAATATCCAGCTCAATTAGTGATCCATTGGTGTTCAATGAAAAACATGGTATGTTAAAGATTGAAAATTAATAAAATGAGGGATCAGGAATGAATGTAGAATTAAGAAGATTTAGAGTCAAAGAAGGCAAGTCAGAACAAGTAGATGATTGGTTAAGATTCTTGAATGAAAACATGAAAGATGTCCTTGTCACCCTTGAAGATGAAAAAATGTTCGTTGAAACTATTTTCAGAGAACATATAAACGGAGATGAATTCCTTTACTGGTATTCCGTTCATGGTGAAGGCGGTCAAGAAGTGGAGGAATCTACTCATTGGATAGATAAAAAACACTTAGAGTATTGGGAAGAATGTATTGACAAAACTTTTAGACCTGTTGAATTACAAACAGAAGTTGTTATGATTCCTGAAAAAGTAAGAAAAAGTATGAAATAACTTCAGGCCTCTAATTGGAGGTCTTTTTATAATGCCCATAAAAAAAGAACTGACTCTCATGAGCCAGCTTCATGGTTGTACTGATCGTTCCATCTGTGTTGCTATCTCATCATTTATCTGTTTTCCAGACATGCCGTGGAAACATTTATTAGGTACAACTCACTGTGAGGTCAATATTTTTAGTATTCTTTCTAATAAGTTTGTAAAAAGTTCCTATCAGTAAACTTGTGAACGGTGTGGTAAGGGGAAGTAATACAAAAACATAGATTGCACATCAGATTATTGTTCCCTCTATGTTTATTGTTTCCATACCACACTAACGATAGTTTCGCCAAATATAGCACGATAGTTCCGCTGTAAGGTTACAAGAAACGCACATATAAGACTTATAAGCCAAAGTTTTTTGTTGGATAATTCTTATCTATTGTGGAAATATCCACTTAACACTGTAAACGTAAGCCTTATAGCTGTTCAAGCTCTTCTCTGTTAAACCTTCAAATCTCTTCTCAGCTAAAAACGCTTTCTGCATCATTTCAATCTAAGCCACAAAAAACCTCCCTAATGTTCACTGCATTACAGTGTTCATTAAGGAGGTTTTTGGGTTTCACTGAAACCCTTGTGATGATTCTGACTGGGCTCGAACCAGCGACCTCTACCCTGTCAAGGTAGCGCTCTCCCAGCTGAGCTACAGAATCAAGTTTATGTATCTGCTGGACAATTAATAATATACAACATGTCCAATGAAGTGTCAACAGAAAAACTAAAAAAAATTTAAAAGACATTGAATGACTCCCGTAAGAATCATTCAATGTCTTCTCTTAATTGGTCGCCAATGAACCGTATGGGAGGTTATGGGCTTCTGCAACCGGCTTATACATGATTTCCCCTTTTTGGATATTCAGCCCCTTAGCCAAAGCTTCATTCCGTTTGAACGCCTCAGTCACCCCATGGTTAGCGATTTGAAGAACATAAGGCACCGTCACATTGGTCAGTGCGATCGTCGAAGTCCTTGGCACAGCGCCCGGCATGTTGCCGACAGCATAATGGACAACACCGTGCTTAACATAGGTGGGGTTGGCATGGGTTGTCACATGTGTGGCCGTTTCGAAGATGCCTCCTTGGTCAATCGCTACATCTACGATGACAGAGCCTTCCTCCATCAGACAGATCATTTCCTCAGTTACGAGTTTTGGTGCTTTTGCACCTGGAATGAGCACCGCCCCGATGACAAGATCCGATTCTGATACGGTCTTGCCGATGTTGTAAGGATTAGACATAAGGGTCGTAACCGAATTTCCGAATAGGTCATCTAGTTCCCTTAGCCTTTGAGCGCTGACATCCAGGATGGTTACACGGGCTCCGAGACCAGCCGCAATTTTTGCAGCATTGGTTCCCACTGCCCCTCCACCAATGACGGTCACCCTCCCGCGTTCAACTCCAGGCACGCCTCCGAGCAAGACCCCTTTGCCGCCTTTTGTCTTTTCTAAAAACGCGGCACCAATTTGCGCAGCCATTCTACCGGCAATTTCGCTCATTGGTGTCAGAAGCGGCAAGGAGCCGTCCGGGAGCTGAACGGTTTCATAAGCGACCGCCGTCACATTCGCCTCCAGCAATGCCTCCGTCAGTTTTTGATCGGCAGCCAAATGCAAGTAGGCGAACAAGATTTGCCCGTCATAAAAATACTTATATTCTTCAGGTACAGGCTCCTTCACCTTTAGAACCATTTCACATGCCCAAGCGTCTGCTGGGCTTTCTACAATGATGCCGCCAGCTTCGACAAACTCCTCATCGAAAAAACCCGAATTGAGCCCGGCGCCCTTCTCGATGAACACGTGATGCCCATGCTTGGTTAACTGAAGTGCCCCTGAAGGAGTAATTGCTACGCGGCTCTCATTGTTTTTTACTTCTTTTGGAACTCCGATCTTCATTTGTCCCCACCCTTTCGGATCAGCATATACACTGTTTTAATGGCCCCAATGCGAGGAAAGGGGCCATCACCTTAACACGTTTATAGAGGCAAAGCGTGGATCTCTTCGGATATTGTTTTCAAGACGAATTCCAAATCTTCTTCAGGAATATTCAACGGCGGGGCAAGCGTAAGCACATTATTATACCCTGCCACGGTCGCACCATTTTTCCCGATAATTAATCCCTTTTTCTTACAGCCAGCTATCACCTGATTGACTAGGTTCCCACCAAGCGGAACTTTCGTATTTTTGTCCTCCACCAGTTCAATCCCGATTAGAAGGCCCTTCCCGCGGATGTCGCCGACGTATGGATGTTCCTCAATAAGCGCAGACAAGCTTTGGCGTGCATATTCGCCCAATTCGGCTGAACGTTGATAGAGGTTTTCCTTCTCCATAATTTCGAGATTTTTGATCGCAAGCGCACAGGCCGCAGGGTTCCCGCCAAATGTATTGACGTGCCGGAAATAATCATATTCCTCCGATCCTTTGAACGCTTCATAGATTTCTTTTCTCACGGCGGTGGCAGATAGGGGAAGATATGCACTCGTGATCCCTTTCGCCATTGTGATGATGTCTGGTTTAACTCCATAATTCATGAAACCGAATGGTTTGCCCGTCCGGCCGAATCCGCAAATGACTTCATCGACAATCAAAAGCGCTCCGTGTTTCTCGCACACTTCTTTAACGCCTGCCATATAACCTTCGGGCGGTACAATGACACCGCCGCCCGTAATGATCGGTTCCATGATTACAGCCGCAATTGTCTCACTCAATTCCCACGTCATGACACGGTCGATATCTTTTACCGCTTCGAGTTCTGCGGGCGAAACGCCTGGTTCGTCTTTGCCGCGATACAAATCAGGCGGAGCGACATGGATGAATCCGGGGGCAAGCGGCTCATATTTATACTTTCGCTGCGCCTGTCCGGTCGCAGCGAGAGCACCCATCGAGCTTCCGTGGTAAGCCCGGTAGCGAGAGATAAACTTATACCTTTCCGGCTCTCCTTTTTGCTGGTGATATTGGCGTGCTAGCTTAAAGGCCGCCTCATTCGCCTCTGAACCGCTATTGGAGAAAAAGATGACATATTCTTCCCCAAGCAGTTCATTAAGCTTCTCCCCAAGCCGGATTGCCGGAATATGGCTTTGCGTCAGCGGGAAATAGGCCATTTCTTTCAGTTGTTCATAGGCAGCTTCGGCAAGCTCCGTTCGTCCGTAGCCAACGTTTACACACCACAAACCTGACATCGCATCAAGAAAGCGATTTCCGTTTTGGTCTGTAATCCATGAACCTGCCGCTTTCTCGGCAATCATGGTTGAGTCGGGATTGTATGGCTTCATGGAATGCCAGATAAAATCCTTGTCCTTCGTCAAAAAGTCCTCGCCTTGATTAATCGTTGTCATTACCCTTCACCCCTTTATCAATAATCAAATCGAGATGTGATCATTTTTTTGCGGGTATAGAAGTTTACGCCATCTTTTCCGTTTACGTGAAGGTCTCCGTAAAAAGAGTCCTTCCAGCCGGAAAACGGGAAAAACGCCATGGTTGCCGGCACTCCGACATTGATGCCGAGCATCCCTGCATCAGCTTCTTCTCTGAATTTCCGTACCGCCGAAGCATCCTTCGTATAAATGGTAGCACCGTTTCCAAAGCGGGATTTTCGGATGTAATCCAAACCTTCATCCAAGTCTTTTGCGCGCAGCAAGCTTAAAACCGGGGCAAAAATTTCGTCTTTCGCAATTGTCATTTCAGGGGAAACATGATCGAAAATCGTCGGACCGAGGAAAACACCTTCCTGCAGTTCATCCATTTCCTTTCTTCCGTCCCGAATGAGGGAGGCACCTTCCTCTAGACCTTTTTCAATATAGCCGAGCACTTTTGTTCGATGCTCTTCACGGATGACTGGAGTTAAAAGAACTTCCTCATCCATTCCGTTTCCAATCGTCAAATCATCCGCTTTCTCTTTCAGAGCCCGGACAAATTCTTCTCCATCTCCAACGACAACGACTGCGCTGCATGCCATACAGCGCTGCCCGGCACTTCCGTATGCCGAACTGATGATGTTTGCGACAGCCTTGTTCATGTCTGCGTCAGGCATGACAATATGGTGGTTCTTCGCCCCTGACAGCGCCTGTACCCGCTTCCCTTCTGCGGCAGCCCGCTCATATACATATTTGGCAACAGGCTGGGAGCCTACAAAAGATATCGCTTTGACAAGCTCATGCTCAAGAAGACCATTGACGACATCATGTGCGCCGTGGACAATATTCAGAACGCCTTTTGGGGCTCCTGCTTCTGAAAACAAGCGAGCAAGCTCATTTGCCAGCAGAGGCGTCCGTTCTGACGGCTTAAGGACAAATGTATTGCCGCAAGCAAGCGCAAGCGGGAACATCCAAAGCGGGACCATCATCGGGAAGTTGAACGGCGTGATACCGCCAACAACACCTAGCGGATACCTGAACATTTCTGAATCGATGTCTACAGCTATATTTGATAATGTCTCGCCCATCATCAGCGTTGGGGCTCCTGCTGCAAACTCAACGCATTCTATGCCCCTTTGAACTTCTCCATAGGCTTCTTTATATGCCTTGCCGTTCTCCTCTACGATCAGCTTCGCCAATTTTTCATGGTTCTCTGTTAGGAGATAATGATATTTATATAGAATTCTCGCTCTTTTTGGCACAGGCGTATGTCTCCACGTCTGAAAGGCCTGGTGGGCTGCCTGGACTGCTGCATCGACATCGGCTCCCGAGGAGATCGGGACTCTCGCCAATACCTCTCTCGTAGCAGGGTTCGGTACTTCCATTGTTTCCATCCCTTTTGCATCCACCCACTCGCCATTAATATAGTTCTGTAAAATTGCTGTATCATTTTTTATGACCGACATTCTGTTCGCCTCCCACAATTTCTCTTTTTTTCTTATTCTCATTATCTTTTAGTTTGTAAGGGCTTTCATTAGACAATATGTAAGATGGATTTCCTCTATAATTCCACATATTGAATAGAACTTTAGTCATTTCGCCCGTCTATTGGACCTCTTTTCGCATTTTCGGATCGCTTCCTATGCCGGTTTGCAAGTATTCATACGATAAAATCATGAATTCCAGTGCCAGCCTCTTTTCAGTATTCATAAAATCCTTACCGAGGAGTTTCTCCAGACGCTGAAGCCTATGGTACAGTGTTTGCCTGACAATGAACAGGCGGGAAGCCGTCTCTTGCTTTGATCCGCTGCATGCCAAATATGTCTTTAATGTTTCCAGCAGCTTTCCATTGTATTTCTCATCATAGCGGATGACCGGCTCCAGATACTCATATACCATGGCTGGCAAGTCTGAATGGCGGTTGACTAGGGAGATGAGACGGAAAATATGAAGATCATCGTAGAAGCGGCTGTCAAAATCAAGCGGCCCACTCACCCGATCCTGAATTTTCACCGTTTCAAGTGCAGTTTGGTAGCTAATGTGAAGATCGGCAAGTTCCCCTACGAACTTTCCAATTCCGATCACTTGTTTTTCCGGGTTTTTCTTCATTTCAACTGAATCTTTTAAGCGGCTTAGAGCTTCCTTCATCCTTTTTTTCCATGTGGATGCATTTCTCTCGTTGAGCATGATGAAAGTAAACGTGCTTCTTTCCTCGATGGAAAAGATGAAAAAGCCGTGCTGTTCAAAAATCGCTCTGAAATAAAGCTTAAAATACGTCATGTCGGCATTTGAGTAGGCGCTGCGGGATAGTTGCTTAAAAATACAAACGAACGCTCCCTTCGCCTTGACTGTAGGGGCATGGTAAGAAAGATATTCGCGGATCGCTTCATTGGTCTTAACACCGGCAAGCCAGCCTGAAAGCCATTCCTTTTCCTCCGTCCGCTTTTTTTCCTCGGCATAAAGATTTCTAAGCAGTAATTGTGCCAGCGCCGTCGCGGTCCGGTCGAGAATAAGCTGGTCATATTCATTTAAAGCTCTATCGCCCGCAAGGATGATCAATTCCGCATATTTTTCTCCAAGCAAATAAATCGGCTGTGCCGATATGGAAGGAGACTGGGGATCTGTGGCAGTTCCTTTTCTCTCGATTGATACAAGCAGGACTTCCCTTCTGGATTGGGTCACTTCAGGAGTAAAGTGAATTTCTTCGGTTCCAAAACGGAGGATTACTTGTACATGTAGATATTGGTGGATGAACCTGAGAATGTCGCCGTAATGTTCAATCGTCAGCAGCTTCGTATTCAGTTGTTGAGAGTATTTTTCCAAGCTTGATATAATTTGATATTGCTTGTTAATTAGAAGGGTATGGATATCTTGTGTGATTTCTACAAAAGGCACTTCTTTTTGAAAGAGAATGATGGGAAAATTCGCTTCATCCGCAATGTCGATGATTTCCTGGGGAATGACGTGTCTTGGATCCAATTCCAAACAAAGTCCGGCAGCTCCAGCATCGATTAATTCCTCTACCATTTTTAAAAAACAGGCGTGCGTATCTTTCCAGGCGACTCCCGTCGATAAAATCAATTCATCTCCATTTAAGAGGTTCCGGATATTGGTGACTTCCACAACATGTACCCATTTGACACTTGCACTCAAGCCCTCGGCTCCTGCAACAATTTGCGCCATTTCAAAGTGTTTTCTTTGCAAAATATCACTGACTGTAATAGACATCTGCATATTACTCCACCTCCTCCCTTTATTATAAACAATCAGAATGAAGAAAAAAGGAATGGTGGCTAAATTTTTAAAATATTCTTCAAAATTAAACCGGCAGTCAGATTACCTCTGAATGCCGGCTACTTTTTTACACGGTTGCAGCCCCTTGTTGTTGAATCAGCCTCACCGAAAAATACTTTCTGCCTTCTGCCGTTTGAACATGTAATGTCTCCAACTCCAGCTCAGCTGATGAGGTCACCTTCTCAAACTCGACAAATGCCCCGCTCAGGTTCTCGTTTACCTGTTTAATCCTGAAGCCCATCTGATACATGTAGTCGATTTTATCTCTTTCCTCAAGATATAGCTGGTATTCCGTCATCTCTCCTCATCCTTTCCATTTCAAACTTGTGATTGAACCTCTTCCAGCCCTGAACCCTTATCAGCCGAATCGATGTACCAGTCGCGGCCAACCGTAATCCCCAAATATTTCTCATCACTCGGGTCTGCTATTTCAGCCTGTTCATACTTCTTGAACCACCAATATTTAGCGAGGACATAGTATATGGCTCCGCCGACAATAAAACCGACAATAAACGAATACTCGGAAAGGAAGTATGCAGCCGTCCCGCCGATGATCCAAGAAAGGATACCGGCCAGATTGAAACCGCCCATATAGTGGTACTGCCCATCCTTTTCATATAAATCCCCTACATTGACACGTCTTTTCCGCAGCACATAATAATCGATATACAATATGCCGACGATAGCGGAGAGAATCCCGCCGATGACAAGCAATGCCGGGATAATGATATCAAACAAACTCCATGGCTGGACGAGCATGCCGACGAGTCCAGCAATGAGGACGCCGGCCCAGAATGGGACCTTCGGGCCGCCGACATTGGAAAATATCGTCGCAGCCGGAATTACATTTGCTGACGTATTGGTGGACCACTGAGCAAAAACAATCATGAGCAGCAAAATCCCCAGAATGAAACCGCTCGCAGATTGCTGCAAAGCAAGTACCGGGTCGTAGTTCAATACCGCGATATATGACACCGCTCCGATTACGACCATAAACGTATTGACGATCGGCATGACGATGATGCTGCCGACAATTTGCGTCTTATTGCGGGCAAACCAGTTACGCTCATGTTTTGGAGCCTTGAAAAACCTGGATAGCGATGGCATGTCAGCTGCGAGAGTCGCCCAAAATCCCATATTGCTCATGACAACCACCATGAAGGCTGTCATTGCGGCCATACCAGTGGACGGGCTTTCCACCCAGCCCCAAATAGACCGCCCCTGCTCAAGTGCCTTATCTGAAAGAGAACTGTACATCCAAGCAGAAATCAAAATGATGGTCGGAGCCGCCAAATCAGCAAACCGCTCAATCGCCTTGATACCGAGTGCCGTATTAACCAATTGCAGAGCAGCAAATATTAGAAAGCAAATAAACCAGTTATCAAAGTTGAATAGGATGTTGAGAATTCCATTCATCGCCGTTGCGCCGAAATACGTATTGATCCCAAACCAGCACGATGCTGTAATTCCGCGCACAAGGGAAGGAATATGCGTTCCGATAGTTCCGAACGGGGCGCGCATATATACCGGAAAGGAGAGTCCATGCTCAACTCCAATATCCCCAATGATAGTCATGAAAATGCCGATGGCTACAGAACCGATAACAGTCGCAGCGATCACCCATCCGAGCGAGAGGTTTTGAACGCCCGCTCCGCCGATAGCGAAGGCAGCCAGGACCACCGCCATGCCGACCCAGATTACAGCAAATCCTTTTGTGCCGATATTCCTTTGATCATGGGTGATCGGCAATAAATCCCTTGACTTTAAATACTCCTCCTGTACGGCCATCTTCATCCCCCTCATTTAAAAACTGAATTTTCCTGCTATCAGGCGACCGTTTCCCCATCTTCAACATCCTCATAAAGGTTGACATCCTCCGGCATTTTCCCTCCTGGCAGAAGGATGTTCAGGATGACACCAACGATGGCGGCAAGCGCCATTCCGTGAATCTCAAAGTTCTCTGTGAACTTCATGAAAGCACCGCCAATACCGATCACGAGGATGACAGAGGAAATGACCAAATTTCTTTTATCACCAAAGTCGATATGGCTGTCGACAAGCATTCGAAGTCCCGAAGAAGCGATGATACCGAACAAAAGGATCGAAATGCCGCCCATAACCGGCGTTGGAATGGAACTGATCAGTGCGGTGATTTTACCGATGAAGCCAAAAAGAATGGCAAAGACAGCAGCACCTCCGATGACAAAGACACTGAAAACCCTGGTAATCGCCAGCACTCCGATGTTCTCGCCGTATGTTGTGTTCGGCGGTCCCCCGATAAGGGAAGCAATCATCGTCGCCACCCCATCCCCCATGATGGAGCGGTGCAAGCCAGGACGCTGGATGAGATCTTTATGGACAACTTTGCTCAGAACCATCTGATGGCCGATATGCTCTGACAGTGTCACAATGGAAACCGGCACCATCAGAGCGATGATGCTAAGCGAGAAGCCCGGGGAATAGTGGACAAAAGGAATAAGAAAGTCAGGGGCTTCTAATATGCCCGCAGCCTTCACACCTGACAGATCGACAATTCCGATGATCGCTGAATAAATATAACCGCCAATAATGGCAATCAAGACAGGAATGAGATTAAGGAAGCCTTTCAGAAAAATCGAGCTGATAATCACAAGGGCGAGAGTAACAAGGGCCGCCGAAAAATGCAACAGACTGTAATCCCCTGCAGGATTGTTCATCGCCATGCCGACAGCAGTTCCTGCCAGGCTCAGACCGATGACGATGATGACCGGACCGACAACGACAGGCGGTAGAATCCGCACGAGCCATTTATATCCAGTGGCCTTGATGATCAGGGCGACAATCCCATATACGAGACCGGACAAAAAGCTTCCCATCATCGCTGCGCCCGGACCGTCTGCAGCCGTTGCAGCGATGATCGGGGCAATAAATGCGAAAGAGGAACCAACATATGCTGGCACCTGCCCCTTAGTAATCAGCAGGAACGCAATTGTTCCAAGCCCGCTTGATATGAGTGCAACACCAGGACTCAACCCGACGAGATATGGTACAAGGATGGTTGCTCCGAACATGGCAAAAAGATGTTGGATGCTCAAAAAGAGAAACTTGCCAGGCGGGGGGGATTCATTGATACCAATCAAAACCTTAGCGTTTTCGCTCTTCACTTACCTCAGCCCCATTCTAAATTTTTAATATTCAGAATTATGTTCCCGCAAGCTGTCAGGTACAGCAGCGGGGGAAGTTGTTTCTCCCCGCACCGCTGAGCAATTAGTAAACGTTCACCCCTTCGCTCCTTTCCTCCTTATGCCCACTTCCATACTTGGCACGCTTGATATAGCTTCCCATTCCGGCTTTGCCAACGAAATTCTTATTACGGATGATGAATTCACCCCGGGAGAGGACAGTCTCAGGCTCGCCTGTCACTTCCATTCCTTCAAATGCACTGTAATCCACTGCCATGTGATGGGTTGAAACTGAAAGGGTCCTTTCAATTTCCGGATCAAAAATGACAATATCCGCGTCGGAGCCGACGGCGATAGTCCCTTTTTGAGGATAGAGACCGAATAATTTCGCCGCTCGTGTTGAAATGACATCGACAAATTGATTGAGGGTAATTCTTCCCTTCTTCACGCCCTCCGAATAGAGGATGCTGAAACGGTCCTCAATAATCGGTCCGCCATTCGGTATTTTGGAGAAGTCTTCTTTGCCTAAGTCCTTCTGGCCGATGAAATCGAAGGAACATTGGTCAGATCCGACTGTCTGAAGCTGTCCCGTTTTCAGAGCGTTCCAGAGTACATCTTGATTCCACTTCTCGCGAAGCGGAGGTGACCAGACATATTTAGCCCCTTCAAAATTCGGCCGTTCCAGATAAGATTGGTCCAAAACCAGATATTGAGGACAGGTTTCGCCCCAAACATCGATTCCATTATCCCTGGCGTCCGCAATTTTTTGCGCCGCCTCTGCACAGGAGACATGTACAACATACAGATGTGAATTCGCTAATCCGGTGAAAGCTGCCGCCCTTCCAGTTGCTTCTCCTTCAATTTCTGCTGGTCTTGTCAGCGCATGGTAGATTGGATCTGTATTCCCCTGGGCGAGCGCCTGCTTTGTCAAATAATCGATTACATCGCCATTTTCCGCGTGGACCATGACGAGTGCACCCAGGTCTCTTGCAGCGATGAGTGTCTGGAATAAAGTTTCATCATCTGCCTGGAGGACATTTTTATACGCCATAAAAACTTTAAAAGAGGTGATTCCCTCATTATTGATCACTTCGGGAAGCTCCCCGAGTACGGCATCATTCACTTCCCCGATCATCAGATGGAAGGAATAGTCGATGACGGCTTTCCCTTCCGCTTTTTTATGCCATACTGAAATGGCATCTTTTAGCGGCTCCCCTTTATTCGTCAGACAGAAGTCAATGATAGTCGTTGTTCCGCCAAAAGCGGCAGCTATCGTTCCTGTTTCAAAGTCATCCTTCGTAACCGTGCCCCCGAACGGCATTTCAAGATGGGTATGGGGATCGATGCCCCCTGGAAAAACATAGCGGTTCGTTGCGTCGATCACTTCTGCGCCCTGTGACTGCAAATCCTTCCCGATCGCGCTGATTTTCCCGTCTTCAATAAGGAGGTCTGCCTGATACGTATCCGCTGCCGTTACGATTGTTCCATTTTTAATGATTTTCTTCATCTTCGCTCCTCCTGACTTTTTCCTAGTTGTTTACAACGTCAACATCACATGCCGCCGCTCCAAGAGCCTTTTGCCGCTCATTCCAAGTCATCGACGGGAGGCCGGTTGGAAGTTCCACCATATCAATAGCACCATCCACCGGACAGACAATGGAACAGAGATTGCAGCCGACGCAGTCCTCTTCCCGCACTTTTAAAATGTTATAGCCATTGCCGTCCTGCAGCATATCGATGCACTGATGAGAGGTATCTTCGCATGCGATATGGCATTTGTTGCAATTGATGCATACATCATTATTGATTCTTGCCACGATTTTGTAGTTAAGGTCAAGATCGCCCCAATCAGAATACTTTGTAACCGACTTGCCGACGAGGTCCATGACAGACTGGATCCCTTTGTCATCCAAATAGTTATCCAGCCCTTCGATCATGTCCTCGACAATTCTGAAACCATGGTGCATCGCAGCTGTGCACACTTGGACACCAGTTGCGCCCATCAGGATGAATTCAACCGCATTTTGCCAGTCTGAAATTCCACCGATTCCGGAAATCGGAACATTGATCCTCGGATGCCTTGCGCACTCTCCAACCATATTTAGAGCGATCGGCTTAACAGCAGGCCCGCAGTATCCGCCATGGGCACCCTTTCCGCCAACATGCGGGATTGTATTCCAAGTATCGATGTCAACACCCGCCAGGCTGTTGATCGTGTTGATCATCGAGATCGCATCTGCTCCCCCTTGGACAGCAGCTTCGGCAGTTGCCGTTATGTCGGTGATATTCGGCGTCAGCTTGACGATAACAGGTGTCTGGGCTACTTCCTTCACCCAATATGTCTGTCTCTCCACGAGCTCCGGCACTTGTCCGGACGCTGATCCCATTCCCCTTTCCGCCATTCCATGGGGGCAGCCGAAGTTCAGTTCAAGTCCGTCCACCCCTACGGCTTCCACCCGCTTAACAATCTCATGCCATTTTTCCTGTTTCGGTTCGACCATAAGTGATGCGATAATGGCATGATCGGGGAAACGCTTTTTCGTCTCAAGTATCTCCTTTAAGTTCACCTCGAGCGGGCGGTCAGTGATCAGTTCAATATTGTTGAAGCCTGCCACGCGCTGCCCATTGAAGGAAACGGCCGCAAAGCGGGATGTGACATTAAGGATCGGGTCGCCCAACGTTTTCCAAACGGCACCTCCCCACCCTGCCTCAAAGGCCCTCTGGACCTGATACCCCGAGTTTGTCGGCGGGGCTGATGCAAGCCAGAATGGATTTGGTGATTCGATGCCAGCCAAGTTTATTCGTAAATCTGCCATGTTACTACCCCCTTGTTTTTGCTAGTCCGCTTTCAATCAGGCAATTTCCGTAACTGCTCCGAGCAACGCTTTATGAACCGCATATGCCGTCTCTTTTCCTTGCTGCGCTGCCGTGACAACCATGGCTTCTCCCTGTCCCTTGCCAAATATCACATCACCGCAGGCATATACTTTTTCATTCGATGTCTGGAACGTCAAAGGGTCAATCTGTACCACTCCACCGTTATGCGCGAGGCCAAATTGTTCGATCAGCTCCAAATAACGGGATTGGCCGATTGCTTTGACGACGGCATCCACTTCAAGAATGAATTCGGAGCCCTCAACTGGCACAGGTCTTCTTCTTCCATCCGTGTCAGGCTCTCCGAGTTCCATCTTGTAGCATTCAATTCCGGCAACACGGCCATGCTTATCGCCGATTATTCGTTTCGGTGCCGTCAGCCATCTGAACTCAACGCCATCCTGCTTGGCAAACTCGTATTCAAAATCATATGCCGTCATTTCTTCAACAGTCCTGCGGTAAAGTATTTTCACATTTTCCGCACCAAGCCGCACCGAGCATGTAGCACCATCGATCGCTGTGTTCCCTGCACCGATGACAACTACCCGCTTGCCGAGATAATCGGTCCCAATCGGCTTTGTCTTCGTATCTTTTACAAATTGAATGGCATCCAGGACACCATCAAGATTTTCGCCATCGATGCCAAGTTCAGGCACCTCTGACATGCCGACTGCCAGAATGACCGTATCATAGTTCTCTAGGAGCTCTTGTGCAGCGATATCTTTACCTACTCTCGTATTTGTCCGGATTTCAACATCCAGACTTTCCACTTGGCCGACCTCCCAGAAAGATATTGCCTGGGGTAGGCGGAAGGAAACAATCCCATACGTATTCAGGCCGCCCGCTTTTTCCTCTGCCTCGAAAATGGTTACGGAATAACCCAGAAGCGCCAGCTCCCTGGCGGCGGATAGCCCTGCCGGACCTCCACCAACGACAGCGACTTTTTTGCCGTTTTTTATTCCCGGTTCGAAAAGCACCTGCTCGTTTCTGATCGCCCAATCGGTTGCATATCTCTGGAGATTTCCGATCATGATCGGTTTAGTCGAATGATTGAGAACACAAGCCCCTTCACATAATTCCTCTGTCGGGCAGACACGCGAGCAGCTTGCCCCCACCGGATTGGCGCTCATGATTGTTTTTGCCGAGCCTTTTATATTGCCGGATGCGATCTTTTTAATAAAGGCCGGGATGTCAATGCCTGTTGGGCAGGCTGTGATGCAGGGAGCATCATAACAGTAGAGGCAGCGGTTCGCCTCTTCCAGCGCTTCCTGATTCGTTAATCCCGGTTCCGCTTCGAGAAAATTTTTGCGCAGGTCATCGTAGGATATTCTTGCAAGTGTAGACATAATGAACAACCTCCTTGAAAAAAGATACGAGCAAAGTACGTTAAATAGACTGGCTAAACGTAAAGTGGCTTATTTCCTCCTTTCCGCTTTGATCTTTCGCCGTTAACCGGCATTCATCGTTAGGAAATAACGGTTGGTAAACGCTTACATTTAAACAGATCGATTTAACGCCCTCTGTGAATCAGAAAAATGTCACTAATCCAAAAAGTTTGAAGTTTATGTTAACTTTACTATTCTGCCCTTCTTTTTTCATTATACAAACCGTTAAATGGTGGCTGTCTCTTTTCTGCCATTATGTAACATTCCGCCGTTAGCCTTTGGACGTGCAAAAGAAAAAGACAAGGACTGCCTGTAAACAGCCCCTGCCTATCCATTATCGTTTTACGAAGCGGAGGAAATCTCCCCAGACGATCTCTCCGTTTTCATTTCTGTCAAAAGACGGTACTGGCTCCAAGCTGATGAAATTGGCATCTGACAGCCTGATGCCTGTTGCATTTTCCGCTTTCGATCCATCAAAGAAGTAATTGTTTTCACCCTTCAATGATTCAGGGTATACATCCTTTACCAAGTGCTTCGTCTGGTAGGAGATAAACCCATCAATCGAAAAATCAGTCGGGATGTCTCCGTAAGTAGAGAAATGCAAGTTTCCTTTTGCGTTGTCATAGCTGATGTTATTTTCTGCAATAACTCCCGGGTTGCTGTTGCTCGTGAAACCATATGCTCCGTTTCCGAAGGCGAGACTGCCGCGGATGATGTGCGGAACATGAATTCCCTCGCCGCCAAGCTTGAAGCCGTTCTTGTCACCGGCTCCGACTGTCCCGTCCGTCAAAAAGCCGTTATCAAATGCGATGCAATCTTCAATCAGCACAGCCCCGATTGCGCCGGTGCCCGCTTTCGTATACAGATCCCAGCCGTCATCGATATTGTTATGGGCGATGGAGCCTCTAAATACGTTCCCTTCTCCTGCTGTTAGCTTTGCTGCAAAACCGTCCGCATTATTATCGGAAGGGTCACGGTTATCAAAAGAGGTGCTGTTCAGGATTAAGTTATTGGCCGGCCAATCTGTCCTGTCGTCTGACCCGTCCGTTCTGCTGATTTGCAGGCCTGTGTCGCCATTTTCATAAAATCTGCACAGTTCGATAATATTATGGCTTCCACCGACAGTAAATCCTTTCGTATTGCCCGCAGAGCGAGCAAAATCAATCCCTTTAATATGCCAGTAGTTTCCACTCAGAACTGCCCCTTCTGACTTTTTGCCAAAATCAATGACCGGCTTTGCTCCCAGAGCCGCTTCCATTGTTTTCATGGCATCGGCCGTGCCATCATTTGTCTTCTTAATCTCTAATTTACTGGATCTCTTATACACGCCGTCTTGAACGATGATTTTCTGGCCGGGCATAATAAAAGCAATTGCCGTATCGATATCTAGCGGACTTGCTACTGTGCCTTCACCGTTCTTTTTCCCGTCAGGAGAAACATAGATGTCACCTTCATAGTTTTTCTGTTGTACGGTCATATTGCGGATGATCTTATCATACGATGTCAGTTTCTCTGTATCATCCGGCCAAAAAACAGCCGTGAATTTACTGTCCGTATTGGCAGCGAGTTGAGCAGGGATGACAACTTGCATTCCCGCTTTTATTTGGTGGTCTGACGCAATAATTTTTTCGTCCTGTTTGATTGTCACTGTTCCGTCCACATTGGAGCGGACAGCAACGCCGTAATCAGTTAATGATGTTTTATCGATTGAGCTGAAATCGAATTTTGGCTCAATTGCATTTTTTGGCGGCTCAATTTTCGGTGCATCCGTCTCTGCCGCGCTCACCTTAAGCTCAATGTCGGACACTTCAATTGTTGCCAGCCTCGCTGCAAAGAACCCTATATACATTTTCGAGTCCTGAACAGAAAGAATATCCGGTTCAAAAACCATTTCTTCCTTCCCGTCCATCTTTCCGATAAAGCCGCTGTTGGTCTTCTTTAGCGTCAGCTTGAGTTCACTGCCCGTTTCAGGTTTCTCTGCGAGCATTTTATTCTGGATGCCCTTGCTGCCTGAGCCGTCAGGAGACTCAACGCCTGTCCTGACGAAGAGCTGGATACCGTTCTCTTCCTTCGTTCCGCC
Organism: Lederbergia sp. B243.17; assembly: GCF_057657925.1. Lineage (NCBI taxonomy): Bacteria > Bacillati > Bacillota > Bacilli > Caryophanales > Bacillaceae > Lederbergia > Lederbergia sp. B243.17. Next base: position 137,530 of record NZ_JBWBKF010000034.1, on the reverse strand, counting down.
GCTATAACCTCCGATTGCAGCAATATTTGATCCGAATACACTTGAATCATCATTTTTTCCGATCGCATCCCGAGCCATAATACCGAATGACTCTTGACCGTCATGCGGATTTTTCGCATATTCAACTACTTTGATAACGGCCGATAACTCGAAATTGTCTTCCTTTGCATCCAATTCGGTATAGTAATAGCTGATTCCGTCATGGTCACCCGTCACTTTTCCTCCGCCTTCAAGGGCTGTCAGCGTAATGCTCCCATTCTCCATCTCTTCTGAAAGGTTGTTTTTGGAGGAGGTGGATTGTCCAAAACGGATGGAACTCCAGCTATATTCCTTCGATTTCCGAACCGAAGCCTTAAAAGTGATTGGCTTGAGCGCAGCATCTGCCGGCAAAATGGTCAATATGCCTGATCCTGCATGAGCGGTTTTAAATTGGCTTGTGTCGATTTCATATTCGTTCTCCGAGAGGATTTCAGAATCCCCATTATCATAAATTTTCTCGACTTCCAGACCTTCAGGAGAAAATCTTTCTCCGACAAGATACGTGGTTTTCGGATAATTGGAGATTTGTATGCCAACCAGTTCCTCCTCCTTTACATTCACTTCAATCGCTGTTGTTTTCCCTTTATGGGACAAAACGACGTTTCTCTCACCTACCGAAGAAGTGTCGAGCTCGCCTGCAGTATATTCGTTTTTGTGCAGCCTTACTTTTGTACCATCATCGTACACTGCAAGCAGAACCATCCCGTCGAGATCCACTTCATCTCCGAGGTAATAGATTGTTTTTTCGGGTTGTTTGGAAACTTCCAAGCCGACCAAATTGGCATCTTTCACTTCGACGGTTAAAGTTGCTTTTGTCCCCGGTGTTTCCGTTGATTGGATGGTCACGGTTTTCTTTCCTGGCTGTTCAAATTCTTTTTCCGTGTTAATTGAGTATTGCTCTTTAGTCAAAACCTCCGTCTCACCATTATTGTATATAGCCTTTATCTGTAGTCCTTCGTAATCAAAGACATCGCCCGGATAATATGTAGTTTTCGCAGGCGGATAGACGATCTCCAGCTTCTCGGCTTGCCGAGGCAGAATGGACAGCTCGATATTCTCCGATACCCCTTCGTAATGAATAGCAATGGTGTTCGTTCCCGGTTTGCTGCTGTCAAAGCCACTGATGATATACTCCTCACCTGTCAGCGCTTTAGACGATCCGTCCGTATAATGCGCCTTTACATGCAAATTAGTGGAATCCAGCTTTTCATTCACCAGATACTGTGCTTTCATTTTAGAAGCGTCTACTTCGAGCGTCTCAACAGACATTGAAGATGTTCGCAATTGGTAATCGCTGAAAATGATTTCAGCATCGCGGGCTACAAAAAAGCCTGCATACATGTTGCCGCCGAATAGATTCTCGGCTTCCACCGTATGTGTTTCCCCGTTCACTGAGAGAACGTAGATGTTGCCCGATTTGCGAATGGATAGATCATACACCTCTCCTGCAGCAGGTGAAGCAATATTATTGAATGGAGCAGTTTTCACCTGTTTTCCACCATGGTTGAAAAATCCCTTCATTTCTGTGTCGAGAGCTCCCGCGGCAACATAATCGGATGTATGTTTTTCAGAAGAGCCATTTTCACCAATTTCATTTTTAATCATTAGGCCGAAAGACTTCTGATTAGGTGTTCCGATCTCCTTATTGGAATTGAAATTCTTCACTGTTGCTTTAGCAGACAGGACGAAATTCTCATCCGCTGGCAGTTCTGTTGCCAAGAAGGAAATGCCCTCTTCCCCGCCAGCAATTTTTCCGCCTTCCGCTTTTAGTTTGACAGAATGATCATCCGTGAAAATCGGGTCTGGGTTTTTCTCCGCAGATGTATTCCCGCCAAACACATAGAATTCCCACTTTGTTCCTCCATTTGCCGACAACGGAGCAGGCACTGCCGCTTGAAGGACAAGCAAAACGATCAAGAAAACTTTCCAGCCCCAACCTGACCTCTTTTTCTTCAACTATCTCATCCTCTCCAAATAAAAGTAAGCCCTTTCATTTCTCGCTAAACTCCTCCTTCCGGCCAAGGGCCGCTGGCCTTTCATTCATTGATGAGTATAGTTAAGAGAGGGAATGACAGATACAATCAAGAAAAGTGGAAAGTCATCCTGTTATCCGACTCGTCAGAAAAATGTGATAAATTGATACCTCTGTTATAGGTAAAAGTCCAAATAAAAAACCCACTCGAAATTTTCGAGCGGGCAGAATACCTCTTAACTTTCAGCCAAGCGGTACTTTCCTTTGTTTTTCGTAAAAATCTGGGTAAAGAACATTGCCTCAAACAAGACGAGCCCAACGATGTCGCTGACACCTTCCGGATACATGAGCAAGAGTCCGGCTACAACGGATATAATCCGCTCGAACCAGTACAGTTTCCTGTACCAGAATCCGATAATTCCTGCCCCGATTCCAATCATTCCTAGGAAGGCAGTGATGACCATCCAGATTAAATACGGAATTGTTGTATCGATCATTAACAGTTCAGGAGAAAGAACAAACATATATGGGATGACGAAGGCTGCAATGGCCAACTTCGATGCGTTCACCCCAGTTCGTATCGGTTCCCCTCCCGACACACCGGACGCCGCAAAAGCAGCGAGTGCAACTGGAGGCGTGATGTCTGCGACAATTCCGAAATAGAATACGAACAAGTGAGCAGACAATGCAGGAACGCCTAGCAGGATAATTGCCGGTGCTGCGATCGTCGAAGTAATAACATAATTTGCCGTCGTCGGCGAACCCATGCCCAAAACAATCGATGTCAGCATCGTAAAGAACAAGGTAAGCAGCAACTGCTCATTCGCCAGTCCAACGAGTCCGTTCGCAAGCTTTAATCCAAGACCCGTTTTGGTGACAACTCCCACAATAATTCCTGCCGCCGCTGTAGCCGCCGCAACAGACAGAGCCGTTCTTGCTCCGTCAACGAGTGCCTCAATCATTTGTCTGAACCCAATTCTCGTTTCTTTGCGGATTGCGCTAACAAGGATTGTTCCTACAATCGACCAAAGAGCTGCGCGCATAACGCTCACACCACTCATTAATAGTACGATGACAAGCAATATCGGAATCAATAAGTAAATCTTTTGAAGCACTTCTTTTTTATTTGGCATTTCTTCATCAGACAGGCCTTTCAGGCCGACCCTCTTTGCTTCAAAGTGAGTCATGATCCATATGCCGGCGAAATACAGAATGGCCGGGATGGCGGCAGCTTTAGCAATTTCCCAGTAGGTAATCCCTCCGCCGATGAATTCAACCATCAGGAAGGCTGCTGCGCCCATTACCGGCGGCATGATTTGCCCACCAGTGGAAGCAGCAGCTTCTACTGCACCGGCAAATTCTTTTCGGTAGCCTAGCTTCTTCATCATCGGGATGGTGAAGGACCCGGATGTAACAACATTCGCTACAGAACTTCCACTGATTGTTCCCTGCAGCGCACTTGAGAATATCGCCACTTTCGCCGGTCCCCCAACACGTTTACCGGCGATCGAGAGAGCTAGATCGTTAAAGTATTGGCCAACACCAGTTTTAACGAGAAAAGCCCCAAACAAGAGGAAGAGGAAAATGAATGTCGCTGATACATAAAGCGGCGTTCCTAAAATTCCTTGTGATGTGAAGAACATCGTGTTGACGAGTCCTTCAAAGTTCAATCCCCGGTGCGCCAAAAACCCGGGCATCGACTGGCCAAAATAAGCATATAGCATAAAGACTGTGGCGATGATCGTTATCGGCAGTCCTACCGCTCTCCTCGTTGCTTCCAGTGTCAGAAGGATGGCAAGCGCGCCGACAATCAAATCCAGCGTTGTTAACGTTCCGACCCTGTTGACAATTGAATCCATCATAAGCGGCCAATAGGCCCCAACACCTACTGACAGTAAAGCAAGTATGTAATCATACCAAGCTACTGTGTGCTTGATCCCCTTCTTTTTTCTTGCGGGGAATAAGAGAAAAATGAGCGATAGCGCGAAGCCCAAGTGAATAGACAATAAAACCTGCCTTGGGACTGACTGAGAGATGGACGCATAAAGCTGGAAAATGGAAAAGGCAAGCAGTGCAAAAAAGACAAACTTACCAACTGCTCCTTTAAGTTTCCTTGTCGCCGACTCAGGATCATATTTCTCTAAAATTTTCTGTTGTTCTTCTTCTGATAGTGTTTCATGGACGATTTTATCTGCCATCTATCTCCACTCCTCTCCATTTTTGCCATAATGATAGTTTCTTTGATTGAATCTTCAATAAACTCCCTGGTTTGATGATATCGGACAAAGGAATGGATGAATGATCCGTAAGAATTTTATGATCAGCTACAACTTGTCCTGTCCTAAGATAAATGGAAGGGAAATCTCTCTTCATATTACGGATATAGTAATGGCCATTTTCCATATCGAATGTTTCTGTTCCCTCCGCATTGGCTGGCATTCCAATCGCCGTTTCATCATACATCAGTTCTGTTTGCCGTATCATACCATTATTCAATACTAGATAGGTTTCTTTCACATCAGATAAATGAATGGAATGGGTATATTGAATGTGAAAGGTACGTTCGTTTTTTTGTAAAGGAATATATGCGAGGACCTTCCCAGTGTTTCCTGCTTCAAATACTACCGAAGGCTGAAAAGGTATGACTAACAAGAATGGAATTACTGCAAGAAAAAGTACCGGCACAACTGTTCTTTTCATGGGCTTCACCATACTTTTTCGGCAAGATACAGAATGGAAAAGAATAGGCCGTCTGACCATTGGCCTATTCTTTTAGTTATATTATTTTGACGTGATTCCTTTTTCATCAAAGTACTTCTTTGCACCTGGATGGAGATCGATTGCCATCCCCTCCAACGCATTTTCCGCTTTGATTAGTTTGCCTTTGGCATGGCCAATTTTATCGGTGTTCTCAAAAATCGCTTTTGTCATATCGTAGACCAGATCATCTGTTAGATCGCCCTTAACGACAAGCATTGCTTGAACTGCAACTGTATTAACATCTTCTTTGACAGTCGTATACGCATTTGCAGGAATGGTTTCCTTGGCATAATACGGATACTTTTCAATCAGTTTCTCAATCTTATCATCTTCAAGAGGAACGATTTTAACATCTTCTGTCGCAGCAAGCCCCTCTACTGCTCCAGTCGGCGTCCCAGCAGTAATAAAAGCGGCATCGATTGTACCGTCTTGGATACCTGTCGTAGAGTCGTCGAATGATAAGCTTCTTGCTTTTACATCATCCACCGTCAACCCATACATTTCAAGGATCTGTTCTGCGTTCGCCCTTGTGCCTGATCCTGCTTCCCCAACTGAAACTGTTTTACCTTTCAGGTCTTCAACAGATTTGATTCCTGATTTGCCAGTCGTGACAATTTGGATTGTTTCGGGATAAAGAGTTCCCAGCCCTTTAATGTTTTCGACTTTCTTATCTTTGAACATCAACTTGCCTTCGTTCGCATACGTTGCAATATCCGTTTGGGTAAATGCGACTTCCGCATCGCCATTTTGCACGAGCGTCATGTTTTCAGCAGAAGCTCCGGACGTGATTGCGTTGGCCTCCACTCCTGTTGCCTCTTTGATCATATTGGCAAAGTTCCCGCCAAGCGGATAATAGGTGCCTCCCGTTCCTCCGGTTGCCACACTTATAAACTTGGCTCCCCCGTAATCTTTGCCACTCTTCCCGCCATCTTTTTTACCGCCATCCCCTGCTTCCTTGTCTCCGCCGCATGCAGCGAGGACAAGTGATAGAACAAGAATGAAAACGGCACCAACTGAAAAGCTTTTGCGTTTCATATTCCTCCCCCTTTAGTATGTTATAGGAAATTCATTCACAAGTTTATCACAACTTATGTTTGAATTAAAGCTGGATGGTCACTCAGTTGAAACCGTTTTACATTTGAGCGATACTGCCTTACTTTCTACGTAATTTATGATAAGATAATTTGTATCACTTCAGAGCTTTGATGAAAGAGGGGATGTTATGCGCGCGCCTCAAGGATCAATAAAAGAGGTAGAGTTCGAGAGCAGAGAGCTCGGGGAAACCCTTACACTGCTCATCTATACACCGGCAATGTTTTCACCGTTGAACAAGTATTCCCTTCTCATCGTTCAGGATGGAAAAGATTATTTCCAAATGGGAAGACTTGCGAGGTATGCAGATGAGCTGCTCGATTATAGCGAAATCGAGAACGTTATCATCATTGGCATTCATTATAAAAGTGTCAAGGACCGGAGAAACAAGTACCACCCTTCCGGAGAGCAGCAGAAGCCCTATATTCGCTTTTTGGCAAATGAATTGGCCCCTTGGCTCGACCAAGAGTATCCAACATCCTGCATGGGAAAATGCCGCACACTCATGGGGGACAGCTTGGCTGGAACCGTTTCATTAATGGCTGCACTTCGCTATCCAAATATATTTGGCAGGGTCATTCTTCACTCTCCATATGTAAATGAAAAAGTGCTGGAAGCGGTAGAAGCTGCCCCCAATCTATCCCTGCTTGATGTATACCATGTTGTCGGCAAAGAGGAAGATCATGTGGAGATTTCCGACATCAAGGATTTTCTCTCGCCCAATAGGGAGCTTCACCGCCTCTTTGAAGAAAAAGGGGCCAATACGTATTATGCAGAGTTCGACGGGGGCCATTCTTGGAAATATTGGCAGCCGCTAGTGAAAGATGCGCTCCTGAAAATGCTTTCGGAATAAGCGTAACTTCTAGTGGAACACAATAGGAAGTTTAACGATTTTTTGCTATAGTAAAAATGAAGTTAGAAATGAAATAGCACAAATTACAGGGAGGCAATGAAAATGCGATATGGAATTGTTATATTTCCTACTAAAAAATTGCAAGATTTAGCAAACTCTTACCGGAAAAGATTTGATCCCCACTATGCTCTTATTCCTCCACACCTAACATTGATGAATGCATTTGATACGGATGAAAACGTTGAAGTGCTGACAGATAAATTGGATGCGATCGCAAAAAAGCATGAGCCTTTTACACTGAGGATTCAAAAAGTCAGCTCATTCCAGCCTCTTAACAATACGATATACTTTAAAGCGGAGAAGACCGGAGAATTGGAAGGACTTCATGAAGATTGCTATGCTTCCTTGCCGGCAGAAAATCCTGAACATCCTTTCGTACCGCATGTCACGATTGCACAAAAGCTTTCCAATGATGAACATTCGGACCTTTTCGGATCGTTAAAGATGCTTGGAATCGAGCATGAAGAGACGGTTGACCGGTTCCACCTAGTTTACCAGCTCGAAAATGGTTCTTGGACCGTTTACGAAACCTTCCGTCTGGGAAAGAACCCTGAATAATGGCTGAGGTTGTCAAAGTTGTTACAGAAAAAGCGATGAATGACGCTTTTTCTGTAAGGAAGACCGTATTTATTGAAGAGCAGAACGTGCCTGCCGAAATCGAAATAGATGAGCACGAGAAAGATGCCGTCCACTTTGTTCTTTATGATCACGCAAAACCGGTTGGCGCCGGAAGAATGCGCGTCCTGGATGGGTTGGGAAAAGCAGAAAGAATTTGCATCCTCGCTGAGTCCCGCGGTACAGGAGGGGGCAAGTTGATTATGGAGGCTCTGGAAGAGCATGCTGGACAATTGGGCCTCTCGAAAGTCAAACTGAATGCCCAACTGCATGCCGTTCCATTTTATGAGAAGCTGGGATATGAAATTATCTCCGAGGAATTTTTAGATGCCGGCATCCCTCATCGGACGATGATCAAACATTTATAAAAAACGGGACCTGCCCTCTAACTTGAGGGCAGGTCCCGTTTTCCGTGATCCGGCATTCAAAAATATGTAAAAGCAGCAGGACCCCGACGGAAATTATTTACGCATAATCATTAATATGCTTTCCTTTTCCGGTCATTTGTGAGAACAATCGGGCAGGAACGTCCGTCTTTTTTTCCGTATGATCACTAGATTTGTATGCCTTTTTCGAAACCGCTTGCATTGACATCGATTCATCTTGGAGAATTTGCATGAACTTCGACCGATTTTCTACTCTGTGGACATTTGTCACAGGCATCGGATCATGTATTTTTGGTGTTACCGCAACACGTTCGGCATACTGCATGTATTGAAAGTTTGTCACTGGAGCGATGTATCCCATTGTTCACACCTCACTTTTATTAGACTTTTTAGTGTATTTCCCGCTGGGCTGATATTTAAACCTTTATGAAACAAAATACGTATTTGCAATTTGATTTATGTCCGTCATTTAAAAAGAGGCTTGCTTTTTCTCAGCAAGCCGTTTGGTTATCATTGCTTATTCATCATTTTCGCAAGCGCACTCATATCCAATTTATTGCCATCCTTGATAATGGATTGCACCATCTTGTCCTCAAGCTCCTTGGATACAGGCTTGTTGGCTATCTGCGATACTTTACGAACGATGTTCCGGACTGTTTTTTCGTCTTTAAAGTTTGCATTTTGCAGGGAATTGGCAAGTTGAAGAATTTCCCCCATATTGACACCGGTCTTCTTTTCCACGTTTTTAAAGAAATGTTGATCCATATAGATAGCACTCCTCCCTTAACTCCTTTCAGTTTATGAATAGAAGGAATTTATGTGAGTGCAATTGCATGGAAACAGAGAAATCAGGCGCGTATGCGATGGTTTCCTCTACCCTTTGGGACGAAAGATGAGCGCACCGATAAACCCGAAAATAATCGCCGAGGAGATACCTGAGGATGTAATTTCAAACATGCCGGTAATGACGCCTACAAGACCATGCCGATCCCCTTCCATCATCGCTCCATTGACAAGCGAATTGCCGAAGCTCATGATCGGGATTGTTGCACCTGCGCCGGCAAAATCGATTAGCTTGTCATACAGCCCAAAACCCGACAGGACAGCTCCGACGACAACGAGCAGGCATAATGTATGGGCGGGCGTCAGTTTGGCAACATCAAATAATAACTGACCGATGACGCAAATGAGACCGCCAATTAAAAAAGACCACAAAAACATGGCAAGCATCTACTCTCTCCTTTCCTCCGATATGGATCTTATTAATGCGAGTCCCACTCAATGGAAACCGCGTGGGCAATACACGGAATCGTTTCTTTTTGCTGAAAGGACAGCGGGGATAGCAAAGCACCTGTTGCCGCTACAAGAATCCGCTTTAGATTCCCGGCCTTCATCTGGTTTAACAAATGGCCGTACATGACGACTGCTGAGCATGCCGGGCCGCTCGCTCCAGCGAAAACCGGCTGATCTTTTCCATAAATCATCAAACCACAGTCCTGGAATTTCTCTTCCTTGATTTTCAGCCCTTTTTTGGACAAAAGCTCCAGTGCAGTATTTCTGCCAATTTCCGCAAGGTCGCCTGTGACAATCAAATCATAATAATCGGGGTCTCTTTTTAGGTCTGATAAATGGCGTTCAATCGTGTCAACCGCCGCAGGTGCCATTGCGCCTCCCATATTGAACGGATCGGACAGTCCCATGTCGATGACTTTACCGATTGTTGCAGAAGTGACTCTGGGAGCCATCTCCTCTACAGTCTCCCCTTTGCCCACTATGGCCGCTGCCGCTCCGGTCACGGTATGTTGTGCGGTCGGTGGTTTTTGTCCGCCATATTCCGTTGGATAACGGAATTGCCGCTCTGCAGCTGAATTATGGCTTGCGGCTCCGGTGAGTACGTATTCAGCACCGCCTGAATTGAGGATTAAGGAGGAAAGGGCGAGCCCTTCTGCCGAAACAGCACAAGCACTGAAAAGCCCCAAATGCGGTATTTGATTGGTTCTGGCTGCGAAACTTGTCGGTGTAATTTGATTGATCAAGTCCCCGGCAAGAAAAAACTGGATTTCTTTCTCAGTTAAGCCTTGTTTCTGCAAAGCAATTTGGGCCGCATCTTCCAGCAGAACACGCTGTGCCTTTTCATATGTCTCCTCCCCACACCAAGGATCATCGTAAAATTTGTCAAAGCTTAAAGAAATCATTCCTTTTCGTTCATCCGGTCCTCCCACAACCCCTGTAGTGAGAATCACCGGCTTACTAGGAAATTCCCATGATTGCCCGCCATTCCACATTACAATCCCCCCCATTGTGCCCACGCCGTTTTAATCAATGCAACGAGAAAAGCGGAAAATACTCCAAACAAAATGACTGAACCAGCCAATTTGAACATGTTTCCTCCAACTCCTAGAACAAAACCCTCGGTTCTGTGCTCAATTGCTGCAGAAATAACCGAATTTCCAAAACCGGTAATCGGAACAGCGCTTCCTGCTCCTGCAAACTGTCCGATTTTGTCATACACACCAAAGCCGGTAAGCAGCATGGAAATAAAGACCATCGTAGCGACGGTCGGATTTCCCGCAGTTTTTTCCGTAAAATCGAAGAAATAGATATAGAAATATGTGATAGCCTGTCCGATTAGACAAATCAGTCCCCCGACAAAAAAGGCTCGTACGCAATTTTTTAATAAAGGGCGCTTGGTTTCATGCTTTTGCTGCAGTGCTTCATACTCTTTCTGCTCTTTTGATTTCTTGTTGGCCATTGCATCTTCGTCTCCTATGTCATTTCCTTTTTTAGTTTGATGATTTTTTTAAATCTCTTTTCTGCTGCTTCATTGGATAAATTATTATGATCCATATCATCCTTCAGTCTTACTGCCTCAAGAAAGATTTTATAATCATTCGATACGATGAATTTCTCATCCGGGTATTTCTTTTCCAGCTTCTTGGTAATGTTTTTTTCAATTTTTTTCATCCGGAAGCGTTGCATATGCTTCACTTTAAAAGCAACAACTGTCTCCTTCTTACCTTCCAACACTGCCACATCATAAATATCCTTCTCCTTATTCAGATCGTCCCGGACCTGATAGGCGATTGACTTGTCCTCGGGCCTATTCTTAAGTTCAATTGCCGGCGGGTTGGTCGTTTTTAACAGGGATAATTGACTCTCTTCTTTCTCCCCTGCATTCGCACATCCTCCGAGCAAGAAAAAAGCCAAAATCAAATAGCTTAAAGCTTGCCGTTTTTTATCCATAATGTCCTCCTTGCAAATGCCTTTCTCTCATTTTTACCAACTCCCGTGAAATTATGAATCCGACTTGAACATTACAAAAGACAGCCGGCAAAGCCTTAACGGCTTTCTCGGCTGTCCTCCTGTCTTGTCAATACATTACATCGGCCTGTTTACCTTTCTCTTTTTGCCACAGCCGCATCCGCCGCTTTTTGGGCGCGGCGATACGGGTTTCTTAGGTCTGCTCGTATGTCTCATATTCTCACTCGCTTTCGGCTGTGTATTTTCTTCTCTTTACAATATGAAAAAGAACGGCCGAGTGCTTTCCCTTTCGTTACTGCTCTTCTGTAATAAGCCTTTGAAGAATCGTTTCCAAAATGGCTGCGAGCCCTGCCGCAGCCAAAATTGCTGCTATAATCGAAAACAAGTCCGAAAAAAACCATCCTCCAAGGTAAAATCCGGCTGCACACCATATTCCTGTACACCAGTGACAGCTGATGAGCTCTCCGATCCAGCCTCTGATCCCCCCCGCTTTCGGAACTAGATAAACCTCCGTTTCACCGGAATTCGTCACCTCCTCTACTTCCTGTAAAAAAGGACGCCGCAAAGGCTCCGTTATCCGGTCATAAACGATAAGCCTCGTCAGCCTGAAGACTGCCAAGCCGTATACCCCGAGGGTGAACCACGTATCCACAATCATTATATTTTCCCACCTTTCCTGCCTATTTTCCCAAAACAAGGGCGACTGTCCGTAACTCATTTGTCCCTGCTCTAATATGTTATTAAGGAATCTAAACCATTAACCTTAAGGAGGATGCTTTATGGGTTTCGAACACGTGGAATCGGTTGAATCCGTTTCTTCAGACAGAAATGAACATTGCGGTTGCAGCTTGAACTGCGTTTGCCAAGTTGTTCGGGCGATAAAAGATATTCAGGATGAGGCCGTCAATGAAGAGTGCTTCCCTTGTACTACAAACTGCTTTATTGAACCACTGGGAGAGCTGACTTCCCCAGTACGTGAACGGGCAGATACGAGGGTATTCACGCTGACGGATAAAAACGGAAATCTTTTCAAAGCTCTGTTCCGGAGCCATTCCGGAAAATGTGTCTCTGTATTCTTCAGGGTCGAAGACATTTTCGATAACTGCTGTGCAACGTTGCGTGTCCTTGTTCCACTTGAAAAAGACGGCAAAACAGTCGTCGGCCCTCTTGTGAATGATCATGGCAATATCGACTTTGTAGAACTTTGCAAGGTCAAAAAATGGGGCAGAAGCAGCAGCTGTATCACAGTTGACCTTCATTGCTTCTGTGCTGTACAGTGCATCGCAGATGTCGATTTAGAAATCTGTGAATAAAGAAGAAAAGCAGGAGCGGAATCATTCCGCTCCTTTTTCTATTACCCGATCAGCCTGATGCCGGTCAATTCAGCTATTGTAACCTTCACTTCCCCATCCGCAAACGTTTGAATGCTGATCGTATCATTCTCATGCTTGCTAAAGGTGCCGAGCATTGTCTTATCCTTTGTTTTAAATTCACAGGCAATTGGCGGTTGATGTTTCAGCGCTTGTTTCAAGTATTCGATTTTTTCTTGTATCGGCAGATTACGGAAGGGAACGGCGGGTTTGAAATACGGGGACTTCCATGTCGTTCGTGATTGCCGGAAGTATTCTGCACTCGTTAAATGTTTCTCTGCCGCTGCATCTTTCGGCAGCAATTCTTCTGCTTGGTTTCCTTTTTCGACAGGCGCTGCGGCTGGTACTGAAGGATTGGCAACCTGTATCTCCTCTTCCTCATTCATGAATATATCCTGCATATCCGTCTCAGGAACCGGAAATTCAGGCTGGTGAATGTATAATAGCGGCTCACTTTTCTTGTTGACCAACGGAAAAACCACCTCTCTGCACATTGTCTTCCTACCATATGTATGCAATATACTGCCCAGCGTTGCCTAGATGATCGATTTACGAACATAGAAAAGGCTGCCCGGCATTCTGTTGTACAGAAGCCATGCAGCCTATTTTTATCTTACCCCATAATGTGATAGCCGGAATCAACGTGAAGATTCTCGCCTGTAATCCCTCTTGACATATTGCTGAACAAGAAGACCGCCGTATCTCCCACTTCTTCCGGAGTTGTCGTACGACGGAGAGGAGCTTTTTCTTCAATCTCTTTCAAAATCGAATTGAAGTCGCTGATCCCTTTGGCAGACAATGTCCGGATCGGACCCGCTGAAATCGAGTTTACGCGGATGCCATACTGTCCAAGGTCTGAAGCCAAATAACGTACGCTTGCATCCAATGAAGCTTTAGCTACGCCCATAACATTGTAATTCGGAAGCACACGCTCTCCGCCCAGATAAGTCATCGTCACGATACTTGACCCTTCTGCAAGCAAGTTAAGTTTTTTTGCCGCTTTTGCTACCGCAGTCAATGAATACGAGCTTATATTATGTGCAAGCAGGAACCCGTCTCGGCTAACATTCATGTATTCGCCGCTTAGCTCTTCTTTGTTGGCAAACGCGATGCAATGGGCAATTCCATCAATCTGGCCTGTTTGCTCTTTAATGTCTGAGAAGCATTTTTCAATGTCTTCATCAGATGTCACATCACAAGGCAGTACGAGAGATTCCTGTCCTTCCAGCGAGCCAGCGAGCTCCTTCACGTTCTTTTCAAGCCTTTCACCCGCATATGTAAAAATAAGCTTCGCACCCGCATCGTGTAAGGATCTGGCAATCCCCCAAGCTATACTTCTTTTATTAGCGACTCCCATGATGATAAACGTCTTGCCATCCAAAGAAAAATTCATCGATACTCCTCCTAGTTAATACATGTTATTAGTACCTAGTACTAATCATACATGAACCTTTTCTTGCTTGTAAAGCCTCTTCTAAGGGAGATGATGCTATTTAGACATAAAAAAAGAAGGATGGCAGCCCATCCTTCCCTGAGTCCGCTAGCGGACGAGATAGCTCATGAACATCGATGCGAGGCCGAAATAAATTAGTATGGAAGTAATATCATTCATCGTCGTAATAAATGGCCCCGACGCGACAGCAGGATCGATCTTCAGCTTATGCATCAAGAGGGGAACGAGCGAGCCGGCAAGGGTGGCGACAAACAGAGATGCCAAAATGGCAACGCCAACTAGAATGCCGACGAAAAGCTCCCCTTTCCAAACATAAACAACCAGCATAACAAGCACTCCGCAAATCGAGCCGGTAATTAAGCCGGTACCCGCCTCACGAATGATTAATTTCAATTTGTTTTCCTGCTCCAGTTCGCCTGTGGCAATCCCCCTGACGGCTACAGCAAGTGACTGTGTGCCGGTATTCCCTGCCATCCCAGCAATTAACGGAATAAAAACGGCAAGCAGCGAAACTTGTGAAATAATGTCTTCGAACCGGCCGATCAGGCTTGCTGTAAACATCCCAAGAAACAGCAGGACGATCAGCCAGGGAAGTCTTTTTTTGGCAGCAGAAAACGGACTTTTGTCTACCGTATCCATATCCGATACAGCTGCAAATTTTGAGTAGTCTTCAGAGGCCTCTTCATCAATGACGTCGATAATATCATCGACCGTGATAATTCCAAGAAGGTGGTTCTTAAAATCGACAACAGGCAAGGCAAGCAAGTCATAATCCCTCATCTGCATGGCTGCTTCTTCCTGGTCGGCACTGACAGATATCGATATAACCCGGTCATACATGATGTCCTCGATGAGAGTATCGTCATCACTGATGATCAGATCCCGTAAAGAAATGACTCCGGCAAGTCGCCCATCATTGTCCACCACATACACATAATAAATTGTTTCAGCCTTCGGAGCCTCTATTTTTAAGATTCTCATTGCCGAACGTACGGTTTGATCAGCCGAAATCGCAATGAATTCGGTCGTCATAATACTTCCGGCCGTATATTCTTCATAATGCAGGAGGCCTTTGATCTTCTGTGCCGCCTCTTTGTCCATAATGGTCAAGTAACTGGCTGCATGAGCTTTCTCAAGTTGATTCAGTAAGTCGACTGCATTGTCTGTATACATATATGAAAGCATGTCTGCAGCAAACCTGATCTCCATTTCAGCCAATATTTCCTGATTCTCTTCTTCTTCCAGGTCAAGCACTTCATAAAAGTCCGCTACTTCCTTGGGGGACAAGTAATGATATATCTTCGTCCGGCCTTCCGGTTCGAGCCTATAAAAATATTGTGCTTGATCATATGGATGCATATTGAGAAACTCATCTCGGAATGCCATCATGTCCTCTTGATTCAGCGCATGATCCAGCATCTCTTTAAGCAGCCTTTCCTGCTCTTTCTCTTCTACTGTTTCATCCATCATTACCCCTCCTCCCAATTCACCTATTTATCCTAACAAATATTTTTCAGTTTGTCGTTCTTTTTTCGCCCCTCTTGTTCTTCACCCGTTTTCCTCATACCATAATAGGAAAAGATAGAAATGATAATGTTACAACCAGAAGGGTGATCATATGAAAATTGATATTATCGGCGATGTCCATGGCTGCAGAAAAGAATTTGAAGCATTAACCAAAAAAATCGGCTATTCATGGGAAACTGGCATCCCTTTGCATCCTGGAGAGAGAATACTCGGTTTCGTCGGCGACATTACGGACAGGGGTCCTGATTCTCTGTTCATGATTGAAACTGTATTTGACCTTTGGAAGCAGAAAAAAGCGGTTTACGTACCGGGAAACCACTGCAATAAGCTCTACCGTTATTTTCTCGGCCGAAAGGTCCAGCAGACTCACGGACTTGAAACGACTGTCGCTGAACTTCATTCCGTCTCTCCCAAAAAAATGAATCATTACAAGCGAATGTTCATTGAATTATATGAACAGTCCCCTTTGTATGCGATTCTTGATGATGAAAATTTGGTCATCGCCCATGCCGGGATCAAAGAAAAGGATATCGGAAAAAAGAACAAGAGCATTCAGACGTTTGTGCTTTATGGAGATATCACTGGTGAATTCGGGGAGGACGGGATGCCGGTAAGGCGGGACTGGGCCAAAACGTATAAAGGCAAGCCGCTGATCGTTTATGGACACACACCTGTAAAGGAGCCGAGAAAGATCGGCAACACGATCAATATCGATACCGGGGCTGTATTTGGCGGAAAGCTGACGGCACTTCGCTATCCTGAAATGGAAACCATCTCTGTTCCCTCCACCATGCCCTTCCTGGCAGAAAAATTCCGCAGCTTCCCTTAATCTTGTAAAGAGCAAAAAAAACGGCTCGGTGTATACCTGGCCGTTTTCATGTCTGCTCCTGTTCGTATAGCAGATTCTGCATATCCTGAGGAAGGGTGACAGTGAAGTCCAGCTGTTCCCCAGTCATCGGCTGCCGGAAACTTAGGCTGGAGCAATGGAGCGCCTGCCGGCTGATCAGTTTCCTGTCACCTCCGTACAACTCATCGCCAAGCAAAGGATGACCGATAAATGCAAGGTGTACGCGGATCTGGTGGGTTCTGCCCGTTTCCAACACGAGTCCCGCATGCGTAAATGAACAGTACCGGCGGATCTCTTCATAATGAGTGACGGCCCGTTTTCCATCTTCACGAACTTTCCTTTCGATTATGCTCCCTTCCTTTCTGCCGATCGGAGCATCGATCAGAAGGGAAGCACTATCAGGATGGCCAGAAGCGAACGCCTCATATCGCCGGTTTACCGCATGAGTGCGCTGGTCAAGACCGAGTACATGGTGGGCGTGCCGATGTTTGGCAATCAGCATTAGCCCTGACGTGTCCCTGTCGAGCCTGGTAACGATGTGGATGGCGGATCCAATCTTATTCCGCTGATAATACCCGGCTAGGCCATTGGCGACACTGCCGCTCGGATGCTCCCTCGAAGGGATCGTGCTAATTCCTGCAGGCTTATTTAGAACAAGCACATCCCTGTCTTCATAAATGATGTCCAATTCCATTTCAGAGGGGGAAACTTCGCCGCCCGGAGGTTCAGCAGGAAAGGAGACAGTAATACGGTCACCCTCCATGAGCGTATAGCGGACATTTTCCTCGCGTCCATTTACACTAATTTTCCCGCCGGCAAATTTAATATCTGTCAATGCCCGTGATGATATTTTTTCGGCAGCAAGAAAATCTTTGATTTTTTTTCCTGCATCAAGCTGATCGATTGTCCAGGCTAGTTCAAAACAACCATCCATCAAGATCTTCCATCCGAGATGAAGGAGTCATGAACTCTTCTCCAGAACGGAAACGGCCTGAACCGGGCAAATCTGATCTTCTCATCAGCAACTCTAAATTGTATCGATTTTACATCCCTGTGCATTACGGTCAAGTGATCAACGGTCACATGGAAATCGTATGTGTTTACCGGTTTCAGCACTAGCGTATGGTGATCCGGCAAGATGAGAGGTGAGCCGACCGTCCGGAATACACGATTATTAATCGAAGCCATTTCCGCTAGCTGGATCGCATGGAGAGCCGGATGGATAATCGCACCACCAAGCGCTTTGTTGTATGCTGTACTTCCGGATGGAGTGGAGATGCATAGGCCATCACCGCGGAATCGTTCAAAATGGTCACCGCGGATCTCCACATCCATGACGAGTGTGCCGACAAGGCTTTTGACGGTCGATTCATTCAGGCCCAAATACCGGGTCTCTTTTCCTCCATGCCTGTAGCGGATGATCACTTCAAGCAGCGGATATTCGATCACCTGATATGGAGTTTTGGCGATCGCAATTACGAGCTTTTCGATTTCACTCGGTACCCAATCTGCATAGAACCCGAGATGCCCTGTATGAACGCCCACAAAAGCAGTCTTATTCAATCGCGAGCTGTACCGATGGAAGGCGTAAAGCAGTGTGCCGTCGCCTCCGACTGAAATGACGATATCCGGCTGCTCTTCATTGTAAACAAGTTCAAAGTCCTGCAGGTATGTTCGCATTTTGTGCATGAGGGCATTCGATGTAGGGTCTCCTTTGGAGGTAATGGCAAACTTCACACTACTCATCCTCTCTCTCTTGATTTCCGTACGAGCCAAACTGTTTCTTCTTCATCCGGTCTTTCGATGTTTCCTTATTTTTTGAGAAAAATGCCTGTGCCTCTTGAATCTCTTCTTTGATTTTTGACATCTCTTCATCCAGACTGAAGGCAGCCTCAGCAGCACGCTGAAGTCTCATATTAATTTCTTCGGGGAATTGGCCCTGATACTTGTAATTGAGGGAATGCTCGATTGTGGCCCAAAAGTTCATGGCCAACGTGCGAATCTGGATTTCGGCCAAAATCTTTTTCTCGCCGTGAATCGTCTGGACGGGGTATTCGATTACCACATGATAGGAACGATATCCGCTCGGCTTTTTATGGGAGATATAATCCCTCTCCTCCACGATGCGAAAATCATTTCGCATCCTTAGCATTTCAACAACTGTTTTAATATCATCAACAAACTGGCACATCATTCTCAGACCTGCAATATCTTGGATTTCCGTTTCGAGGTCTTCAAGCGGGATTTTCTTCAAAGTCGCCTTGTCGAGGATGCTTGCGACCGGCTTTACCCTCCCGGTAACAAACTCAATCGGCGAGCTCATATGCTCTTGTTCATATTGGCTTCTCATGCCCTTTAATTTCACTTTCAATTCATCTACCGCCTGGCGGTATGGAGCTAAAAACTGATCCCAATGATTCATTGTGCGTCACCTCAAATTTGGAAACTAAACTTGACCAATCAATCATATTCTAGCACAAAAGGGCTGTTGTGGCAGTTTCCTGTACCCGGACGTTGAGTTTCCATCCAAGAAACGCAATAATGGATGTAGCAATAAGGAGAGGAAGAGAAAAATGGCAAAAGAAAGGGAAATTGAATGCAAAAATATTGTCAGTAAAGAGGAATTCCATGAATTGCTCAGCCATTTTAACATTAGCGAAAAGGATTTTTTTCGGCAGACGAATTATTATTTTGATACACCGGGCTTTTCTTTAAAAGAACTGCGGTCTGCACTCAGGCTGCGCAAGCTGGAGGAGCGCAGTGAGATCACGCTGAAAATCCCAGCGGACGTCGGTTTGTTTGAAATCAATCAAGCGGCAGATAAGAAAGAAACCACTGCTCTTTTAGAGAATTCGGTACTCCCTGAAGGGGAGATAAAGGAAGAATTAATCAAAAAAGAAGTTCCCACCCATCAATTATCCTGTTTCGGTTCTTTGGAAACAAACCGGGCGGAAATACAGTATAAAAATGGTTTGCTCGTCTTTGACCATAGCCGCTATCTCGGCCGGGAGGATTATGAAGTTGAGTATGAAGTAACCGATTGGGAATCAGGACAAGAAATATTCCATACTTTATTGAAAAAGTTTAACATCAAGCGGGAACAAGCCGATAATAAGGTTGAAAGGTTTTATCGGGCAAAGCTTGACGGCTCGAGTAACACATAATACAGAAACAAATTATTTGCAGAGGATGAACATTAATGAAGAATGTCGAATCTTTGAGAGCGATGCTCGATATCCAGCTGTTGCGCGGTTTTTCAGGACAAGATGCGAATACAGAGAGCAGCAGTCCCTTATTTGAAGAGATGCTCCAAAGTGTGCTGACAGAAGCGTCAGCCGGCTCTGATAAACAGCCGATGGATATCAATTCCCTCGGCGCTATTTTGAACAGATCGGGTTCTTTTGGAGCTATTGCACAGCAACTTACCGGGACAAAGACGGCAGATGAAAACATTTTGCCGGAGACTGCCGGGCTTGCTGCTCCGAATTCCATCACTCAAATCATTCAAAAAGCCGCAGAAACGTATAACCTCCCGGCAAAACTAATTGAATCCGTGATTCATCATGAATCCAATTTCAATCCGGACGCAGTCAGCCGCGCCGGTGCCTCCGGGCTGATGCAGCTGATGCCCGGCACCGCTCGCGGTCTCGGC
Organism: Lederbergia sp. B243.17; assembly: GCF_057657925.1. Classification (NCBI taxonomy): domain Bacteria; kingdom Bacillati; phylum Bacillota; class Bacilli; order Caryophanales; family Bacillaceae; genus Lederbergia; species Lederbergia sp. B243.17. The sequence goes on along the minus strand of NZ_JBWBKF010000034.1, from coordinate 117,643 downwards.
GTTACGAACATTTTAGATCCTGTCCAAAATGTTATGGCCGGAAGCAAGTACTTGAAGACAATGATGGACAAATATGACGGAAATGTTCAGCTCGCTCTGGCCGCTTATAATGCAGGACCAGGGAACGTTGATAAATATGGCGGCGTACCTCCCTTTAAAGAAACACAGGCTTATGTAAAGAAAGTGTCAGGCACCTTCCTGGCATGACCGGATCTCGTCATCCGGTTATTTTTTTGCCTTAAAAGGAACTTCTCTCCTATTGACTTTAACCGGGAATTGCATCTCTTTTCGACTCATCCTTGTGATTGCAGAGGGCGATTTGTTTGAGTTATCGCACTCTGGTTGCTACAATGAATGTACCAATCGAAGAAAAAGGAGCGATTCATATGGTTGAAAAACGCATGACGCCGTATGACGCAATTGGGGCAGAAAAACTATCCGCTATGGTCGATGCTTTTTATTTCCGGGTTGGAAGACACCCTGATCTTATGCCGATTTTCCCAAAAGATCTGACCGAAGTCGCAAGGAAGCAAAAACAATTTTTAACACAATATTTGGGCGGCCCCCCTTTATATACGGAAGAACATGGACATCCGATGATGCGAGCAAGGCATTTGCCGCATGAAGTGACTCCAAAGCGAGCCAAAGCGTGGCTTGGCTGCATGAGTGAAGCCATGGATGAAGTGGGTCTTGAGTCTCCATTGCGGGAACAATTTTTCTCCAAGCTTGCACTCACCGCCAGGCATATGGTAAACACACCTGATTTCCCTGAAGGTGAGCCAAATTGAAGAATACCGAATTGCACAATCCAGCCTTGAAAGAGAACAAGCCGCTGGAAATATATATATTTGTCAACCCATTCTGTCCTGAGTGCTGGGCACTGACCCCGCTTATAAAGAAGCTGCAGATCGAGTATGGCGGGTATTTCACATTAAAGTATGTATTGTGCGGCCAGCTGGCAACGCTGAATACAAGCAAAAAAACAAACGATCTTGGCAATTACAGCCGCTGGAAAAGTACAGCGGAACAGCCGGCAGTCTTTACACCGCACCTCGCAGCAATCGCCATAAAAGCTGCGGAACTTCAAGGAAAAAAGGCCGGCATCCGGTTCATACTGAGACTGCAGGAGCTGCTGTTCATTGAAAATGCAGATATAACCGATATTAATATTCTCCAGCAATGTGCCCGTAATGCGGAGCTGGATATTGATGAGTTTCTCCGCGACATGTATTCAAACAGCGCATCCAAGGCATTTCAATGCGACTTAAAGATTGCTGCTGAAATGGAAGTAACGGAAATGCCGGCAATGGTCTTCTTTAATGAACATATTGAAGATGAAGGCATCAAAATTACCGGACTTTATTCATACGCCATCTATGTACAAGTTTTGACCGAAATGCTTGAAGGCTATCCGAAGCCCGCAGAGCTGCCCCCGCTTGAACAATTTCTTTCGAATAATCCGATTGTCGGATCTTATGATTTAGCCCTTATCTATGACGAGCCTGTTCAGAATGTGGAAAAGAAAATGAAGAAACTTCAGCTGCAAAGAAAAGTACAGAAGCTGCCGGCAAAGAACGGTGTCTTCTGGAAGTATGTGAAGAATTCGATCTGATGAAACTGTCCGGAAAAAACCGGACAGTTTTTTTATGCAAAAATAAACAGGCCATGAAAACTCATGGCCTGTTTTCTATATCATTAAGGGGGGAGTAAACTCACATGCAAATAAAGGGGAGTTATTTGATATGTGACTTGTAACACGAAAAATAATATATCATATCCATCGCCTATCATCAAGGATGCAAATGCTATTTCACAATAATGTCATATACATACCCTCACCTGTCCCGGCATATATTTTTACGGACTAAGAAAAAGAGGAGGTCTGGTGTAATGAAGGTTCTCAGCCTTTGCTTCTTAATGCTTTTCCTTGGAGCAAGCTTTGTTATCCATCTTTTAGGGCTGATGTTTCTCATCCCGATTTATATAACGTCCCCCCTCTTGTTTTTCTCGCTCTTGTTGCTGCTGCTTTGGATAAACAATCGCAACAAATTCAAAGGTTTTCGCTAAAAAGACCCGATTCTCGCCAGGAGAATCGGGTCTCTTTTATCAGGAAAGCAGTTGTTCCATCTCTGTCAGCTTCTCCTCAAACATCTTGCATGCCGCTTCGATCGGCTCGGACGATGTCATATCGACACCGGCCTTTTTCAGCACTTCAATCGGATAGTCGGAGCTGCCTGATTTCAAGAAGTCTTTATACCGCTCTACTGCCGGTTCCCCTTCATTCATGATTTGCCTGCTCAGCGCTGCGGCTGCACTATAACCAGTCGCATATTGATATACGTAGTAGTTATAATAGAAGTGTGGAATTCTTGACCACTCCAGCGAAATTTCTTTATCGATATCGATATCTTCTTCACCGAAATACTTCTTGTTCAGCTCGTAATACTCAGCTGAAAGAAGATCAGGAGTCAATGCTTCTCCGTTCTGCGCTTTCTGGTGAATAATGTGTTCAAACTCCGCAAACATGGTTTGGCGGAATACTGTTCCTCTGAACCCTTCCAATTCATGATTGAGAAGATACAGGCGTTCTTGCTTGTCTTCCGTGTTCTTTAAGAGGTACTCCGCCAGCAATGCCTCATTGCAAGTCGAAGCCACTTCAGCTACGAAAATTGAGTAATCACCATACGGGTATGGCTGATTCTTCCTTGTATAATAGCTATGGACACTGTGCCCAAATTCGTGAGCCAGCGTAAACAAATTATTAACATTGTCCTGCCAGTTCATTAGGATATACGGGTTCGTCCCATAAGTCCCTGATGAATAGGCACCGCTCCGCTTTCCTTTATTTTCGTGCACGTCAACCCACCGGTTCTCAAAGCCTTCTTTCAAAATGCTGCCATATTCCTCGCCTAATGGAGCAAGCCCTGCAAGAACCATCTCTTTCGCCTTCTCATAAGGGATCTCCATTTTCACGTCCTTTACGAGTGGGGTAAAGAGGTCATACATATGCAGTTTTTCAACACCAAGGATTCTTTTCCGCAGCTTGATATAGCGGTGAAGCAGGTGGAGATTCGCATTTACGGTAGTAACGAGATTATCGTACACCGTTTCCGGTATATTATTGGCAGATAAAGCAGCATGTCTGGCTGAATTATAATGCCTTATTTTTGCATTGAAGTTGTCTCGTTTTACTTGCCCGCTAAGAGTGCTTGCGAAGGTATTGGAGTATTGCCCGTAAGTCTCGTACACCTTTTTGAACGCTTCTTCCCTTACGGAACGGTCCTGGCTTTCCAGAAAGCGGATGAAGTTGCCATGCGAAATTTGCACGTCTTCCCCATTCTCGTCCTTGATCACCGGGAATTCCATATCCGCATTATTCAGCATACCAAATGTTGTGGAAGAAGCTCCTAGCACTTCAGATGCTTCTGCCAGCAAAGCTTCTTGCTCGGCAGACAGGACGTGATCGCGCTGAAGGTTCAGCTCTTCCAACGCATGCTCATAAAGACGCAGTTCTTTGTTTTCTTCGATATACTGCTTAATTTTTGTCTCATCGATTGACAAAATCTCAGGCACGACATAGGAAAACGCGCTAGCCACCTGAGAATACAGGCTCTCAGCACGAGCATTTAAACCCTGGTAGTGAGAATTTCCTGTATCCTGATCATAACGCATATGGGCATATGTATAGAGCCTGCCCATCCGCTCGGATACTTCCGATTCATAGGATAGCGCTTCATATAATGCTTCCGCACTTTCGCCAAGCTTCCCTTTGAACGAATCCGCCTTCCCTAAGCTATCCTTTATCGCAGCGTATTCTTTCTCCCATTCATTATCCGAAGAAAATATATCCTCAAGCCTCCAAGTCTGTTCGACAGGAATATCCGAACGGTTTGGAAGTTTCTTTACAGCTGGTTGATTTGTCATTATATATCCTCCAATCGTTTTGTTTCGACAAACGAAATGTTACATTACTATCTATTCTTCATTCATGAGGAAAATCCTGCTTCAAGGACTATTTATTTTCCTATCGAAAAAGGCCACTCGCCCTGTTGCGGATTGAAAGCACCCTCTCCTCCTCTTTCTGTGCTTCTTCAATTGTTTTTGGGGCTATGATGGGTTCAAGCATTACGAATAGCTCCCCGGAACGAGTAATATATCCGAGCCGAAGGAGTTCATTGCAATAGCCGGCCAATGCATGTTTCCAAAGGGGCCGCGCTTCCAAGGGGAAAGGGCGCAGCCGTACATCGCCTCGAATCAACCTTTCGCTCATCTTCTGCTCTAAATACAGAGCGGAAAAACGCCTGCCTTTCTTCAAATGTGTAAATACGTCAGCCCATAAGAAAAACTGCCAAATGATAGGCGGGCTTTGAAAAGCCTCCATCCAGCTTGAGGGGATGCCGATAGCGGCAGGAAGAAGTGAAGGATGGAAGCCCTTTTCATATATGGTGCGCAAAAACGGATCATTTATCAAACTGCCATAGCGGATCCGGTTTTCGAGCCATCTTTTTCTTTGGCTGAACCAGCGCCTTAGCGAAGGCAATGGTTTATCGAAGGATTCTAATTGGATGGGGAAACGTAAATCTTTGAGAGGAGTGGATGTAAGGATAGCGGTCATGCTTTTTCGTGTAAAAGGAGTCAAATGGGAAAGATAATGGAACAGGTTCGTTCGGGGATCGTAGCTGGAGAGGCCTAATTGACCATTGCGGTTTGGACACACTAGGGAAAACTGAAAATCCGTCAAAAAGAAGGTTGTTTGCTTTCTAGTCTGGTACGGCGGCCCGCCTAGTATCCAAAGTGGGTAAATGCCGATATTTTTATAACCATCTGTTCTTTGTGCAATTGTCTCTGCGGAAATAGGGGAACATTGATACTCGACGGCAAATCGACTGCCGGACTGTTCGACTAGCAAATCGGGCCGCTGCTTGGTTTTCTTGAGATAAGGTTCCAGCTCCACCGTATAGCCGTTCCGGACGAACAACTCTGCCAAATCCCGCTTGCCCTGCAAATGCATAAGGCTCTCAGGTTCTGAAAAGAGTGCGAGGCAGTCTGTATTCCTTTCATGCGCAAAATGAGGGATGCGGACAGCTCCAGCCTTGATTTTCACAGGCTGAGCACATGCCGGACAAAAAAAGTGATGGCCATTACGCATATTGATGGCAGCCGTCCTTTCAGACAAGGTTATAAGCCTGCCATCTTCAGTTCTTGCGGTCAACATCTTTTTCATTCTCCTTTCCATCGACAGTCTCGGAAGACAAAAAAAGACCGATTCCTTGAGAAATCGGTCGGTTAGCTGAAGTATTGGTTGAGTGTAGTAAAGACATTCTGGCCAATGATTTCTTTTCCATATTCGGATAGCGAATGGATGGTCACATTCGTCGTCTTTCCATATTCAAGAAAGATACTGATCATATCTTCGATATCGTCTTCGTCGTATACTTCGTCTGAAAATTTGACATATAAATAGTAGTTGTCTTTGTAGGAGAATAACTTGGTTTCGGTATCGTCCGCCTCAAATCCCCTTGCCAGCAGAAGCACATCCTCAAAATCGGCGAATTCGATAACAAACTCAAGCAGGCTGTCTGCCCCTTCGGATTTAATATGGAAATGCTGTTCCAGAAACTCTTCTATCTGATCATCGATTGAGTAATCTTTCAACTTGTCTTCCGGAATCGGGAGTTCAAACCGCTGGCCATCCTTTGAAAGCTGAGCCTTCGTTACAAGGACTTCCAAACCTTTGTCGAGAGCTTGGATTTGGATCCAAAGTGGCCCCTCTGGGACAAAATCATCTTCATGATGCATTTCATCCATCATTTCCCAGAATAATTCCTCACTTCTTTCGCGATTATACCAGATTTCCTCCCGGTCAAATCCTCTTTCTTCTATATCGACATACGAAATGTAAAATTTAACCGTGTTTTCATTAATCCGTTCGATTTCCATTTTCCTGCACTCCCTTCTGTAATTGGTGTTGAAGGGATCAATTGTCCCGTACAAGGCAAATGCTGATCATTCTCCTTGTACTTATTTTATGATAAGCCCCGCTAAATTGGAAACAAAATATTCTCCCAAATGTAAAATCAGCAACAGCCCAGAAGATATTACCGTATTGTAACCGAAAGGAAGGAAATCAGCAAGGGTTTTTAAGGAGTCTTCCTCTATTCTTCCTGCTTACAGTAAGTTTCCCCCGCTTCGTTCTGCTCTAAACACATTGGCCGCACTCCCAGTCCTGGAAGGAATGGGCATAGCAGAACGCTCGACCTTAAATAAATTATAGCACGGTTGTTTGCATGATGCCCAATAAAGGGTTCGGAATGAGCCTGAAAATACGCAAAACCTCCATACATTCGTATGAAGGTTCCGAAGTATCAATTCACCATTTTCTGAGCTTCTCGTAACTGGTAAGTTCTTACCTTCCTTGGCAGGAAGCGTCTAATTTCATCTTCGTTGTAACCAACCTGCAGGCGCTTTTCATCAAGAATGATTGGCCTTCTTAGCAGACCTGGATTCTTTTGGATTAGGTCAAAGAGCTGCTGCAGCGGCAAGGAGTCTAAATCTATGTTAAGCTTTTGGAAAATCTTAGATCTTGTTGAAATGATCTCATCTGTACCATCTTCGGTCATGCGTAATATTTCTTTTATTTCATCCAGGCTCAGCGGCTCGGAGAAGATATTTCTTTCAACATAAGGGATGTCCTGTTCTTCTAGCCAAGTTCTTGCTTTTCTGCATGATGTGCAACTGGGTGAGGTGTACAATGTTACCATAATGTCCTCCACACTCCTTTATCAGTGTTTGTTACTATAAGATTTATATTTCCGCATTTAGAAAGCAAGGTCCAAAATGCCTATTTTACGGACTGTTCCCCTAGTGTACCTGTTACAGGAAACACAGTAGAGTAGAACAATCTATAATATGTATTATACAGTAATTACTATTGAATTAATAGGCTTTTTTGTGAATTATTCATGCTGTTATCCTCCGCCGGCAATAGCTGTTATAGTTGTTCGCTTCTTCTCATTTACCCCCTTTCACAGCCCTATAAACATTATTTTTTCCCAAAATATTTTATTCATGCAAAGAATTTCGATGTGGCTGGGGTTTGTCTCAACTCCTTTCCAAATGAAAAAGAAAGCCAGGAAAGCGATCACTCGCCTTCCTGGCTTTCTCTCCTTGCTGTTTGGTTACTCGGCATCAGGTGTGTAATCGACACCAGGGGTATATTTGTTGGCTGCATTCCACAACAAATATTCGTTAATCCCTTCATCCCTCAAGGCCTTGATTTGTTCCTCTACTTGCGCTTTCCCATACACTTGATAATTTCCCGCTCCTAGATAGGATGCGGTGAAATCTTGAAGCCAAGGGCGGGAAACAGGAGGTGATTGGAGTTCAGCCAACTTCGTTTTTTCCACTTTTGCATATTCTCTAACAAGCTTATATGGCTCAAGATCCGGCTTTGAAATCCCAAAATACGATGTCCAATGACTTGGATAGATCATTGAAGAAATCACATCAACATGCTCTGATATCTTGCTGAAATTCTGGCCGATGCCGGGCGCTTCCGGCAAGGTTGCCGTATAGCCAAATATGTCTACTGACACCTTCACGCCGTACGGCTGAAGTTTTTCTTTTGCATAAGCAACAAAGTCTGTAACCGCCTGAACACGTTTCTGGACACTGTCCAAATCCGTATCAGCATATTCGCCCATCCCGTACACGAGCTGTTCATCCCGCTTTTCAAAGCCTTCAGGGAACCTCACGTAATCGAATTGGATTTCTTGGAATCCAAGCTTTGCTGCTTCAATCGCAATTCCAACATTATAATCCCATACTTCTTTCAGGAATGGATTGATAAAGGATTCCTTTCTGCCATTCACCCACACGCTGCCATTATCGGTAAAGGAAAGATCAGGCCGTTCCTTCGGCAAGGTGGAATCCTTAAAAACTACGATTCTGGCAATCGGATAAATCTGCTTTGATTCCAGAACCTTCAACATTTCTTTTGGATCTTTAATAAAATTCTGGCCAAGCTTAGCGTATGGCGAATCTTCCTCCATTTTATATGTAATGTTTCCCCAGTCGTCCTTTATGTCGATGACCATCGCATTGAGATCTGTCGAATCGACGAGGTTGACAAGCTCATCGAAACGTCCGCCCCCGGCTGAATGCCCTGTAACGTAGATCCCTCGCACTGCATCCGGATACTCAAACTTCAAGCCGGAATCATAGACAAAACGAGGCAGCTGCTGCGGCATCGTCTTTTGCTCAATTGCTAGCAGCCTCGTTGGGAGCGCCGATTCATCTCCCGCTTTCGCATCCGCGGAAACTGCTGATACGGATAAAGCCAAGGCGGCAGACAGGACTGTTGCTGCTGTCTTTCTTCCCCACTTCACTGATTTCTCTTCCTCTCTGCAAACTTTGCTTTATTCTCCAAATCCCATTATTAAAGTCAGTTCTATTTTAGCAAGGATACACTAAGAAGGAAAATCTTTTCTTACGGTTATTGGAAATTGGCACTAAAGGCCGGCCGCTCTTTTTCCATGACGCCCCTGATGCCTTGATTGTCTAATTTCCTGCATGGTATAATAATGGTACAGAATGAAACGGAATCATACAGACTTCGCCATTCGTCCTATATTCCAGGGTGGATGGTTTTTTGTTAAGAAAAGCGCGAGGCGCCCGGTACTGGGTTTACAATAAAGGGGGATTTTTCAGGATGCAAACGATTTTTTCCGGCATTCAGCCGAGTGGGATTATTACTTTAGGAAATTACATAGGTGCAATTAAGCAGTTTGTTGAACTTCAAAATGATTATGAATGTTATTTTTGTGTCGTTGATCAGCATGCAATCACTGTCCCGCAGGACAGGCTGGAACTCCGCAAAAATATCAGGACGCTAGCCGCTATTTATATCGCAGCGGGTCTTGATCCCGAAAAGGCGACCTTGTTCATCCAGTCTGAAGTACCAGCCCATGCCCAGGCGAGCTGGATGATGCAATGCATTTCTTATATCGGAGAGCTGGAGAGAATGACCCAGTTTAAAGATAAAGCAGCGGGCAGGGATGCGGTATCGTCTGCATTGCTCACCTACCCGCCTCTGATGGCTGCAGACATTCTCTTATATGGCACTGATATTGTGCCTGTAGGTGAGGATCAGAAGCAGCATTTGGAGCTGACAAGAGATCTCGCAGAGCGATTCAATAATCGGTACAATGATATTTTCACCATTCCGGAAGCACGGATTCCGAAAGTCGGAGCCAGAATCATGTCCTTGCAGGAACCGTTAAAGAAAATGAGCAAGTCGGACCCAAATCAGAAGGCGAGCATCAAAATTCTTGATGACCCGAAAAGCATTGAAAAGAAAATCAAAAGTGCCGTCACAGATTCTGAAGGCATCGTGAAATTCGACAGGGAGAATAAGCCGGGAGTATCGAACCTCCTCTCCATCTATTCGATTTTGGGAAATGTGCCGATTGAAAAGCTTGAGAGCGATTATGAAGGCAAAGGTTATGGCGAATTTAAAGCAGACCTTGCTGAAGTCGTCATCAAGGCGCTTGCCCCAATACAGGAACGATGCAATAACCTGATTGAAAGCACGGAGCTTGATGATATTCTTGATCGAGGCGCGGAGAAAGCCCGAAACAAGGCGAATAAAATGCTGAAAAAGATGGAAAATGGAATGGGACTAGGAAGAAAGAGACGCTGACCACACATAATAAGGGCAGTCGGGAAACAACCGGTTTAACCGGATTTCCCGACTGCCCTTATTTAGTTCACTTTAGAATCGCACTCAAGCTCCCATAGTTTCTCGAAAAAGGGCTGGCCTTTGATAATATGTTCGCACAGCAATGCATGTTTTTCTGTCCAGCCATGCTTCGTTTCTTCATATAGTGCACTCCAAATTTCTTCGAATTCCATTTCCTGTATCGCGGAATACTTTCCCGGCGCCCATTCTGTATACCAATAGCGGATTTCAGAAGTGTTCTTAGCAGTATAAAGCTGGTCAAGAGCCATGAACAGCAGCTGTTTGAGCTGCCTTTCTTTTCTTGTCAAACCAACCATCAATGTTGGATCAGGCGAAAGGATGTGATGCTCTTTGCCTTCCTTCTCTGCTGAAAATGAATAAATAGCAGGTTCTTCTTTTGCGATCATTTCATAAACAAGCTGTTCTTGCCGCGGTATCAGCCTGCTTTTTCTGAGCGGGATGGAATAGCCGATTGTATCAACGGCCAAAATCCCCTGTCCGTCGGTAATGACGAAACAATAATCAAGCTGGACGCGTTCATGGTTTTTCCTGAGATACGCCTTATTGCAAACATCATGCAGGAGCGTTTTCGGCAGTTCGGACATATTGTTCTCTATGTAGTGAAAGAGGATAGGCTCGATCAATAGCAATGGTACTTGGTCGAGGAGCTCGATGACATCTTCCCCCCGCCGCCACTCATGAAATTGGCATACATTGTAGCCATTCTCTTCACCCTCAAACCAATTTACCCATACATCATGAAGATATAGCATCCTGATTCCCTCACTTCTTCACTGTTTGTCTCTCAGTATAGGCAGGTTGATGTATATTTATTCCTTTGCCTTTTTTGGAGCAGCAAACACAGAAAGTGTAATAAGGAAAATCCCGGCCGGAAGCAGATGGCATTCCGGTCTCCCGAGGATGAACTTGACATAGTCGATGTAACGATATCCGGCGGTAAGAAGATTCATGTAAGCAATCGCACTGATTCCTCCCGATACAGCGAAGCCGAAGCCGAGCAGATAGATAAAAATACGAATGGAAAAGGGCATGCCTCCATACAGCTTGGTCATTTTTTTCACCCGCCGGTCTTGTCCATTTTTACTAACATATTTAGCCCCCTCTCATTTCATGTTATAAAACGAAGCTTTTATCCTAAACGCTGTAAAAAAACCGGACAAATGAAAACTGCCTTGTAAGCCGGGGCTCACAAGGCAGTTTCGTTTACATTACTGATATTTTTTGAACAATATAGTTGCGTTGTGTCCGCCAAATCCGAGCGAGTTGCTCAATACTCCATTGACTACCGCTTTCCTCGCCTGATTCGGAACGTAATCCAAGTCACAATCAGGATCCGGCGTTTCCATATGCATAGTCGGCGGAAGCATTCCGTCTCTTATGGCCAGAATAGAGAAAATGGCTTCGACGCCCCCTGCTGCTCCGAGCAGATGGCCGGTCATCGATTTTGTCGAGCTGACGGCAAGCTTGTAGGCATGCTCGCCGAACACTTCTTTTATCGCCATTGTTTCATACTTATCATTGTATTCCGTGCTTGTACCATGGGCATTGATATAATCAACGTCTTCCGGCTTCATTCCCGCATCGTCAAGGGCCATTTTCATCGCCCGCACTCCGCCTTCGCCGCCTGGGGCAGGAGCAGTTATATGATAAGCGTCGCCCGTCGAGCCATAGCCGACGATTTCCGCATAGATTTTGGCACCGCGCTCTAAAGCATGCTCCAATTCTTCGAGAATGAGGATGCCTGCTCCTTCACCGATGACAAAACCGTCGCGGTTCTTGTCAAATGGACGGCTCGCCGTCATTGGATCAGGATTTGTCGATAAAGCTGTGTTTGCACAGAAGCCAGCAACCGACATTTGTGTAATTGGCGCTTCTGCTCCGCCAGCCACCATCACATCGGCATCTCCGCGCTGGATGACCTTGAAGGCATCTCCGATTGAGTTCGTTCCAGTGGCACACGCTGTAACGGTACAAGAGTTAACCCCTTTTGCTCCCAGATAGATCGATACTTGGCCTGCGGCCATATCTGGAATCATCATCGGGACAAAAAACGGGCTTACACGCCTGTAGCCGCGTTTTTGGAACGTCTCAAACTGATTCTCGAATGTTTCCATTCCGCCGATTCCCGAGCCGATCCAGACGCCTACACGGGCTGCGTTTTGTTCGTCAATCTTCAGCCCGGCATCTCCCGCAGCCATTAAGGATGCTGCCAATGCATAGTGTGTGAACCGGTCCATTTTCCGGGCATCTTTCTTCTCGATGAATTTTTCGATATCAAAGTCTTTTACTTCAGCCGCAACTTTTGCGGAATAGTTGTCAGGATCCAAACGCGTCATCGGTCCGATGCCGTTTTTTCCCGCCAGTATATTTTCCCATGCTGTCTCCGCGTCGTTTCCGACCGGGGACACAGCACCGATTCCTGTAATCACTACTCTTTTTGTCATCGTCATCTTCTCCTTCTTTCAGTTGAAGAATATTATTTTCCCCATCTCATGGCAACGGCTCCCCATGTGAGTCCACCGCCGAATCCAACCATCACAATGAGGTCACCATCGTTGATTTTGCCGGCTTCCAGCTCATCAACGAGGGCCATCGGAATGGATGCGGATGAAGTGTTTCCATACTTTCTTACCGTTTTTGCCATTTTTTCATCAGGCAGCTCAAGACGCTGGCGTGCAGCTTCCATAATGCGGATGTTTGCCTGATGCGGGATTAAATAGTCGACATCATCCTTCGTCAACCCTGCTTTATCCAATACTTTAACAGAAGACTCTCCCATTTGTCTCACGGCAAATTTGAACACTTCCCTGCCGTTCATGATGATGAATTCATCTTGATAAAGATGGGAGCCTCCTGAGCCGTCCGCTCCTAAATCGAATGAAAGAATTCCGTAGCCCTCCGGCACTTCGCCCAGCACCGCTGCCCCTGCGCCATCCCCAAAAAGAACCGCTGTGTTCCGGTCGTTCCAATCGGTGATCTTGGACAATTTCTCGACGCCTACAACCAATACGTTTTTCGCTGTTCCGCCTTCGATGAATTGCTTTCCAGTCGCAAGTCCATACATGAAGCCAGCGCAGGCAGCACTAATATCCATTGCTGCGGCGTGGGTGCATCCAAGCTTTGACTGCAGCATGCATGCCACGGACGGAAACGGACGATCCGGTGTTACAGTAGCAACTAAAATCAGATCGATATCCTCAGGAGAAATTCCCGCGTCTTCGATCGCAGCCTTTGCTGCCTCATATGCCATATTTGAAGTATCGATCCCATCTTCGGCGATACGTCTCTCTTCTATCCCCGTCCGGGACCGGATCCACTCATCAGTCGTGTCCATCATTTTTTCCAAATCAAAATTCGTTAATACCTTTTCAGGGGCATACTTGCCAATACCGATTATACCAGCGTTCATCCGGTAAATCCCTTCTTTCATATCAAATGGTTTATTATCTTCTATTAAGACTTGGTGCTAATTATACCACTACTTTTCAAAGCCGTCACCCGCTTTTTCTCCATTTTCGGTACGGACATACGCAAGAAAAAAGCTTATCAGCTACGCACCGTGAATGCGTTCAGATAAGCGATAATTTTTCCCGCGGCCGTCATGTTTTCCCATACTTCCGGCAATGGACCGGCTTCCCGCCTATTCTGCCATCCCCAAACCTCGTTTTGGCTGACAATAATTTGAATGACCTCGGCCGCACGGAAGGATTTTGCAACGAGTTCTTCCATTTTCTTGGCAAAGCGGGATGCCTCGACAGGGGTTGCAGCCGGATGAATGATTGCTATTTTCGCCGGCAAGCTTTCCTTAGGCTCGCCCTCTAAAAATGTAAAAAGTTCTGCGAAAATCTGGTCACATCCCTCAGCAAAATATTCAGCGAGCGGAAGGAACATGACGGAATCGGACCGCTCTTCCTTTAAGCTGACAGATGAAATGCTTTGATACTGCAGATTTGCATTTCTGCCAATCCCCATCCATCTCTCTTCCATCTTCTCTGTTTGCCACTTCTCATGATCCAGTGCCATGACAGAAACACCCATGTCCAATAGTTCGCTGCATATCCCAAATCCGGAGGGCTTTCTGGCAGCGAATACAACGGCTGATTTCATTTTTTCCTCTCCTCCAAATGTTCACAACTCATTTTGACCTCGTTCTCTCCTATATGGTATGATTTACTCGTATGAGTTTACATGCTCGCATATTACATATATTCCGATATCGAATTGGGGTGAAAGTCAAATGAGATATTTCTGGACGGCCTTCTGGTCCTTCTTGCTCATTCACATGCTTACTTATGTAGCTTGTTCAATGATCGGAGCCAGCTACAACTTTAAAACAGGCTCTATCCTCGCCATCGGCGTGATTATCCTTCTTTGGATCGTCCCTGCCATCTTCCCTGGCGAGAAAACAAAGTATGTTTCGGAATAAAGGACAGCTAATAACATGAAAAGCGAGCCGGATTGCGGGGATACCCTCTTGCCGGCTCGCTTTTTTATATGTTTTATTTCCCTTTTACCATCACTTTCAATTGGCCGTCTTCCACGTCCACCATAACCGTTTCATGAGGATGGACATGACCTGCGATGATTTCCTTCGCCAGAGCAGTCTCTACCCTGCTTTGCAAATACCGCTTCAGCGGCCTTGCTCCGTAAACTGGATCGTAGGCAGCCTCTGCTATAAATTGCTCTGCATTATCTGTCACTTCCAGGCGGATGTGCTGATCAGACAAGCGCCGTTCCAGCTCAGCCGCGAGTTTTGACACAATCCCTTTCACGTCTCTCATGGAAAGCGGCTTAAACAGGATGATATCGTCAACCCGGTTCAGGAACTCGGGGCGGAACTGCAAACGGAGCTGGCCGAGCACGAGCTCCTTCGTTTCTTCGTCTGCTTCTTCCCCATTGTCCTGGTTCCGCTCAAGAAGAAACTGTGAACCGATATTAGACGTCATGATAATGACCGTATTTTTAAAATCGATCCGCCTGCCCTGCGAATCGGTGATCCGGCCATCGTCTAGCACTTGTAGAAGGATGTTGAACACTTCCGGATGCGCCTTTTCGATTTCATCCAGCAAAATGACCGAGTATGGTTTCCGCCGGACGGCTTCAGTCAGCTGACCGCCCTCCTCATAGCCGACATAGCCTGGAGGCGCGCCAACAAGACGGGAGACAGAATGCTTTTCCATGTATTCACTCATGTCAATCCTTATCATGTGCTCTTCACTGTCAAAAAGTGTTGCTGCCAGTGCTTTCGCCAACTCTGTCTTCCCTACACCTGTCGGGCCGAGGAAAATAAACGAGCCGATTGGCCGGTTCGGGTCTTTAATTCCCGCACGGGCGCGAAGAACCGCATTGCTGACAAGCTCGACCGCTTCATCCTGGCCAATTACACGTTCATGAAGAATGCTTTCAAGCCGGAGCAGTTTTTCCCGTTCCCCTTCCACCAATTTCATGACCGGGATACCTGTCCATCGCGATACCACTTCCGCAATCTCGTCTGCCGTCACTTCTTCCCGGACAAGCCGGGAATCATCCTGATGCTTCTCCTCCATTTTTTCCTCAACTTCTTTTAATTCCTTCTCCAGAGCAGGAATTTTTCCGTGGCGCAGTTCTGCTGCACGATTCAGATCATACTGATTTTCTGCATCCTCCAATTCACGCCGAAGCGTCTCCAGCTTTTCCCGTTTTTCCTGGACCTTTTGGATCTCTTCTTTCTCGGATTCCCACTTCATTTTCATTTCTTTCGCTGTTTCCTTCAGGTCGGCAAGCTCTTTGCGCAAAATTTCAAGCCGCTCCCTGCTCGCTTCATCCGGTTCCTTCTGGAGAGCTGCCTCTTCAATTTCCAGCTGCATGACTCTTCTCGTCACTTCATCAAGCTCACTTGGCATCGAATCGATTTCCACTCGTATATTGGCGCATGCCTCATCAACCAGGTCGATCGCTTTGTCAGGGAGGAAGCGATCCGTTATATAGCGGTTGCTCAAGGTTGCAGCAGCAACAAGGGCATTGTCATGGATATTGACCCCATGATGGATTTCAAACCGCTCCTTTAACCCCCTCAGGATGGAAATGGTATCTTCAACCGCTGGTTCCGGAACAAGCACCTTTTGGAACCTCCGTTCGAGCGCCGGGTCTTTTTCGATGAATTGGCGGTATTCATCGAGCGTCGTCGCCCCGATGCAGTGGAGTTCTCCTCTTGCGAGCATCGGTTTCAGCATATTGCCGGCATCCATTGCCCCTTCGGTTTTCCCTGCACCGACGATTGTATGGATTTCATCAATAAAGAGCAGGATCTGCCCTTCGCTGTTCTTCACTTCCTGCAAAACAGCTTTTAATCTTTCCTCAAACTCCCCGCGGAACTTGGCACCGGCAATAAGCGCCCCCATGTCGAGCGAAAAGATGGTCTTGTCCTTCAAGCCTTCCGGCACATCTTTCCGGACAATTCTTTGTGCAAGCCCTTCGACAATCGCCGTTTTTCCGACACCAGGCTCTCCGATCAGAACCGGGTTGTTTTTCGTTTTTCTTGATAAGATTCTGATTACATTACGAATTTCATTGTCTCTGCCGATTACCGGATCCAACTTGCCTGTTTTTACTTCGGCCACGAGGTCCCGCCCATATTTTTTTAATGCTTCATAGGTTGCTTCAGGATTTTGCGACACTATTTTTTGTCCTCCCCTGATTTTTTCGATTTCTTCTCGCAAGCCCTTTTCTGTAATCCCCGCCCTGCTGAAGAACTGGGCAAGCTCATCATTCTTTTTCTTTTGTAAGGCAAGGGCAAAATGTTCTGCCGATAAATAATCATCACCGAAACTGGACATTTCTTTTTCAGCGTCACTGAGGACCGCTTGCAGGCCGCTGCTTAAATATTGCCCGCCCTGCACCCCTCCGCCGGTCACTTCCGGCTTCAATGCAAGCAGGCGGTCAAGTTCCATTCCTAGGCTGTTTTTAGCGATGCCTAAGTATTCATAAAGACGGGCAAGCAAGCTGTCCGGCTTCTCAACAAATGCCTTCCAAAGATGGACGGTATCAATTTCAGGATGGTGAAGACGTCCAGCAAGCTGTTGTGCTTCGACAAATGCCTCTTGGACGGTTGTCGTCATTTTGCTTAGATCCATTTTCATCCCTCCGGTCTCGTTCTGATATATAAAAAAAAGAGCGCCGGCTTCCAAAAAAGGAGCCATCCGCTCTTTATACTTCCCTTTCTATCTTTGAAAAAACGCGTCCGGTCAGGTTATGCCGAGTGCAATTTTCGCATAGCGGGACATTTTATCTTTAGACCAAGGAGGACTCCAGACGATATCAACTTCAGTCTTTTTGACTTCCGGCAAATCAGCCAATGCTGCCTGTACCTGATCCACAATGACTGGCGCCAGCGGGCAGCCCATCGAAGTCAAGGTCATTGTTACAGTTGCTGTCCCCTCTTCATCCATGTCGACGTTGTATACAAGGCCCAGGTTGACCACATCGATGCCGAGCTCCGGATCAATGACTTGCTCCAAGGCACCATATATATTTTCTTTCAATGCTTCATCCATTCTGCTCCACCTCTTTTCTCACTTTTTGCTCTCTTCATCATAACAAATCCCGGATGAAAACTCATCCTTTAAGGCCGCAGCAAATGCTCGCTGAACCAATCAACCGTTTTCAACAATGCTTTCCTGCTCACTTTATGATCAGCATGCTCATCCACCATAAAATAAAGATCCTCGGAATTTTGCTCATAATCCCTTTTGATCGTCTCGTAGAAGCGATAGGTCGGTTCGAAAGGAACGACATGATCCTTTTTACCGTGCCAAAACATGATAGGTCGGCCGGCAAGTGTCTGAGGCTGTGCGCTCAAATCATATTGCTTCAAACTCTTAAAGTGTTTTTCCATTTCGTCGTCATCGAGAGGAATCTCGATCCCTTCTCGTTTCAGCATATCGATCTGTGCCCTCGCGAATTGTTCGTAATTCGGGCTTCCCATCAAGCTGACCCCTGTATGGATCCAATCATATTGGGTCATCGCTCCGAGTGTCACGATTCCCCCCATTGATGTTCCGACAACACCGATACGAGCAGGATCCGCCAGATTATTGTCAACGAAAAATTTCTTCAATATATCCAATTCCTGAATTGTTTTCATTACAATTTCCCAGAAGTGGAACATCGTCTCCTTCTCACTTAAACCTGCAGAACGTTCGCCATGCATGTCGGCTTCAGGAAGAATGACCCGGAACCCTTTTTCTGCAAGCAAATAAGCAAAGTGGAGGTTATGTTCTTTTGCTGATGTAAACCCGTGGACAAAAAAGATTAGGGGCAATTGGCTATTGTTATTCTTATTTTTAACGATATGAAGAAGTGGAATTCCTTCAACATTTTCTTTGTGAATCTCAATCATGAAGCTCTCCTCTTTTCTGTTTTGCTTACACTCCCAGCCGTTGCCCGCTTATTTTAACATTGTCTCAGTTCCATTTCCAAACAAAGGCATCTCAGCTTCAGTAAAAACTGTCATCCCCGAATGGCGAAAGGCTGGACATACTAATGTCGAACAGTCTTATGAGATTGTTCAAATCCTGAATAAAGGTGGCGGACTCATGGGCAGAAAGAGCAAATCGAAACGGTTTACCTCACAAGGGAAAAACTCGGTGCAAAAACATGCAGAACGGTTTCCTTATCGATCCACCTTCGCAGAAGCTGAGGAGAGCCAAGACCGGACCGACTCTATATTGGGAGGGTCACAATAATGGGGAATCGGCTTTTTCAGGATGCGAGGCGTTTTGTCGAAATGGCTGAACTGGCAGCACCCGATGAAAAACAGCGGGCGATTGACATTGCACAAAATGCTCTTTCTTCAGCATACGCCAACTCTACTTTTGCAGAAATGGAGCAATTACGGGGATTTCAGGAACAGCTCGATCAATTAAAGTAAATAAAAGCGGGGCATATGCCCCGCTTTTATTCTTTCCGGAATGATCCGAGTATGCTGTTTGTCTGGACAATGTTCGTAAATGCTTGCGGATCTGTTTCTTTGATTGTTCTTTCGAGTTCATACAATTCATAACGGGTGATGACAATCATCATCATTTCCTTTTGTTCATTGGAAAATGCACCTTTTGCCGGAACAACTGTGATCCCCCTGACAAGCCGCGAGTGGATCGCTTCTTTCAGTTCAGATGTTTTCTTCGTCACGATCAACGCTGTCAGTTTCTGATGGCGGGTATGGATCGCGTCGACGACTCGCGTCGAAGCATATAGCGAAACGAGCGTATACAGAGCTTTGTCCCAGCCATACAGGGCTCCGGCCATAATGATAATGACCGCATTGAAGAGAAACATATACGTACCGATCGGCTTGTCTTTTTTACGGGAGAGGATCATCGCGATAATATCCATTCCTCCTGTGGAAGCTCCCATTTTTAATGTGATGCCGACACCGACCGCACCGATCACACCGCCAAACACTGCGTATAGAAAAATATCCGCCGTCTGCTCACGGATCGGGATGATTTCAAGAAATAAACTTGATAATAACACGGAAATAAAGCTATACAGTGTAAAAGACTTTCCTACCTTCCTCCAGCCAAGAATGACAAGCGGGATGTTAAATAACAACAGCAGAATTCCCGTCGATATGTTGAAGGTCGCATAATCCTGAATGATGCTTGATACGAGCTGTGCGGCTCCAGCTACCCCGCTCGCATATACATTTGCCGGGATCAGAAAGACGTTAAGAGATACGGCGGTAAGAAAAGCACCGATAACAATCGCCAGAATGATCTTCGTCTGTTCCCATACATAATTGATTTTCATTTTGTGCTCCTTTCCCTGATCCTCTGCAATTCTCGTTGTGCTTTTTTGGCAAAGCAGTTACACTTAATATGAAATTAACTTTCAGAATTGTCCAGTATAACGTTTTCATTCATTAATCATACATGAAAGGTGATATTAGCATGACATTACAATTACTGGCCGACAGTGCCTCCGATCTGCCGCTGTCCTTTTATGAAGAATATAATGTGAAATTGATCCCCTTGCAAGTCCAGATCGAGGACAAGGAGTACAAGGATCTTGTCACGATAAATCCGAAGCAGGTTTACGAAGAGATCCGGGCAGGCAAAATGCCGACAACCTCTCAAGCATCACCTCAGCAGCTTGAGGAAGCTTTTACAGAATTGGCGGAGTCTGGCAAACGCGGCCTATTCATTCCGATGTCTTCACAATTATCGGGTACCTACCAGACGGCGGTTATGGTGCGGGAGCAAGTGAAGGAGAATTACCCTGATCTCGACTTGACGATCATCGATGCAAAATGTGTTTCACTCGGGCAAGGAATGGTCGTAAAGGCTGCTGCTGAAGGGATCAAAAATGGGGAAGATCCAGACAAGGTGATAAAAGACAGCATCTTCCGCGCCAATCATATGGAACATATCTTCACAGTTGAAGATCTTGATTTCATGGCAAGGGGCGGACGATTGTCCAAGGCCTCCGCTTTTTTGGGCGGACTTCTGAACATCAAACCACTTCTTCACGTTGAAGACGGAAAGCTCGTCCCGATCGAAAAGCTTCGCGGACGAAAGAAACTGCTGAAAAGAATGATAGACGTGATTGGCGAACGAGGCAAAGACCTTGCGAACCAGGAAATCGGCATCAGCCATGGCGACGATCTGGAATTCGCCCTGGAAGCGAAGAAAATGCTCGAAGAAAAATACGGAACAAAACGTTTTTACATCAACCTGATCGGCTCTGTCGTCGCTTCCCATGCCGGTCCGGGAACATTGGCAATTTTCTTCTTGAATCAAACGGAGGACTAAACCCTCTCCATCAGGCCATACTATCTGTGACAACGTTGAAAAGGAGAATGGCCATGTCTTTCAATACAAAAGACGACGATAAGAAACCGCAGGACAACCAGGCACGCAATGAAGTGAAAAACATTCAGCGTGAGAAAAACCGCCAAGCGGGAAAACACAGTTATTCAAAAAAAACCGATCATTTATAATAGTATCTCCGGCACCTGCATCCCTTAATGCAGGTGTTTTTGTTGTGGCTTACTCCCGCTTTTGCCTATAATGAATAAAAACGGAGTTATGGAGGGGTTATATATGGCGAAAGAAAACTCATTTGACATCGTGTCAAAGGTTGACTTGACAGAAGTGAAGAATGCGATACAGACAGCCTTGAAAGAAGTGCAGACAAGGTATGATTTTAAAGGGAGCAAAAGTGACATCAAGCTAGAGAACGATGAGCTCGTCCTCATTTCAGATGATGAATTCAAAATGGGGCAATTGAAAGATATCTTGGCAAGCAAGCTGATCAAGCGGAATGTGCCAACGAAAAATATCGATTACGGCAAAATGGAGAATGCCTTCGGCGGTAATGTGCGCCAACGAGCGAAAATGATCCAAGGCATCGACAAGGAAAATGCGAAGAAAATCAACGCAATCATCAAAAATAGTGGCTTGAAAGTCAAAAGCCAGGTACAGGACGAGCAGATCCGCGTGACAGGCAAAGACCGTGATGATCTCCAGCAAATCATCGCGGCCATCCGTGCGGCAGACTTGCCGATTGATCTTCAGTTTGTAAATTATCGCTGATGCTTCTCCCCTCTCGAACCGTGCATACATTTTTGGCAAATGGGGTATATCATAGGATGTCCACGGTTCAATTATGAATGGAGGGATTTCATATGAGCAACAGTGAAAAGCAGACGTTACCAAAACAGGAGCAGGATCGGCAACCCGGGATCGAATCCAGCATGAGACCCCGCCCAGTGTCTGTTAAAGACTATTACAAAGGCAGCGAAAAATTGAAGGACAAAGTCGCCATTATTACAGGAGGCGACAGCGGCATCGGCAAGTCCGCTGCGATTTATTTTGCGAAAGAAGGCGCAAATGTAGCGGTTTGTTACTTGGAAGAAGACGAAGATGCGCAGGAAACCAAAAGGCTGGTGGAGGCGGAAGGCAGAAAGTGTCTGCTCATTTCCGGTGATATCGGCAGCGAAGAACTTTGCCGTTCCATTGTTCAACAAACGTTGGATACATTTGGCAGAATTGATATCCTTGTCAATAATGCCGGTGAGCAGCATCCTCAGAAAAGCCTTCTGGATATTACAGAAGAACAGATTGAAAAGACGTTTAGGACCAATATCTTTTCGTATATGTTCATGGCAAAGGCTGTCCTTCCTCACCTGCAGCAAGGAAGCTCGATTATCAATACAGCATCCATTACGGCTTATGAAGGGAGCCCCGAGCTGCTCGACTATTCTGCAACAAAAGGAGCTATCGTTTCATTCACACGATCATTGGCCAAATCTCTTGCCTCTAAAGGCATCCGTGTAAACGGAGTAGCACCAGGCCCTATTTGGACACCGCTGATTCCATCTACTTTTTCCGAAGAAAAGGTCAGCAAATTCGGCGCAACCCAGCCGCTTGGCCGTCCAGGAGAGCCTGCGGAATTGGCCCCTGCATACGTGTATCTCGCCAGTGAAGACTCCAGCTATGTATCCGGTCAAATCATCCATGTAAACGGCGGAGCGGTAGTAAACGGATAAATGCCGCATGCAAATAAAAAAGCTGTCCAGCAGGCACAATGCCTGGCCGGACAGCTTTTAGTTTTGATAAGGATTTCTCTTTTTGCCCCGTTTCCAAACGATAAACATGAATAAAATAAATACGACGAAAACCCCGATCATCGCTGCAATAAAGGGAATATTATAACCCGATTTGTCAGTCAATTTATACACTTCCGCCGTCTCTCTGTCTGTAAAGATTTTGTACTCGCCATTTTCACTTCTAACAAGGTCGGTACCGAAAATTCCCCGTAATTCCATATCATCCTTCAGCTCTTCTGCTGGGATTGTTACACTTTGATCCTCTACCGTATTGTTTATCGCAACAACAACCGTAGCCTCTTTATAAGTTCGGGCAAAGACCGTCATGCCTCCCTGATCATACAATACTTTTACATCGCCGCGGGAGAGCGGTTTATGTTCTTTCCTCAACTCGCCCAGCCTCTTGATATAATCGATAAGCTCCTTATCCGCGCGGAAATTCATCAAAGCTTGGTTATCAGGCGGCTCCCCGCCATTTACCGCTATTTCAGTACCATAGTATACAAATGGAATTTCAGGCTGGGTGTACAAATAAGTGAGCGCCAGTTTCCACCTTGACCCCGGAAATTGTTTATCGTCGGTCATCTCCTTTGTATATCTGTGCATCGTCTTATTGTCAAAATAAGCGGAGAGCATCCCTGGTTTTGCATAGTCTTTCACATTGTCTTCCCAAGCATCGAACATGGGTTTAAAGACTTGACCCGGCTTGACGAATACCTCCCTGAGGGCGTCATTCATCTTTCCGTCCGCCACACTGTCAAACCCGGCATCCATCAGCTTTGCTGCAGCCGGCCCGTCGAAACTCTCCATCATGCCGCTCAAAAAAATTGCATCATGATCCTTTTTAAGACCTGCGGCAAGATCTGTCCAGACATTCTGCGGATCATCCTTGCCTACTGTAAAATGCAGACCATCTACATCCGTTTCATCGATCCACCACGAAGCCGCCTCGCGAATGTACGCTTGGACTTCGGCGTTCCCATAATTCAGCTTGTACTGTTTTTGCCCCTGCAAAGGCAGTACCCAGTCTTTCTTATCAGGGTCGCCAGCCCACGGATGCGAGGCCCCGACAAGACCGCTGCCAAATTCCAGGATGACCTTCATCCCTTTTCCGTGTGCTTCGGCAATCATCTTGTTAAATTCATCCATTGTGCCAAAATGTTCATTGACCGCATAGAAATCTGTCACCCACTCACCGTGATAGCCTCCCGCTTCATTGGCAAAAATCGGAGAGACCTGGATGGCAGTAAACCCCATATCCTTCAAATAATCGAGCTGGTCGATAATCCCTTTGAAATCACCGCCATGATAGCTTGTCGGATTGTTTGTATCCCGGTCGAAATCATTGCTATTGTCGCCATTGTTAAAACGGTCGACAAGCAATGAATAAATGATCTCATCCTCCCAAGTACGTCCTTCATCGGTTTCCGCATGAGCGGGAAGCGCCTGAAAGAACAGAATGGGAGCCAATAGAATCGTAAAAATCTTTCTCAGCAAAACTGCAACCTCCTCAATTTCTCTACCTTCCTACATTAGCTTCTTTATACATGGCGCGTCAATCTTTTGCATCAAAGAAGTGCTTGGCACGTTCCGCAGCCCATTCGCTGAACAACTCGGCCTTCATCGGCTTGCCAATCCCGAAGCCCTGGGCGTAATCTGAGCCGAGGTTCTTGAGGATTTTATATTGCCCTGATTCTTCTACCCCTTCAGCAACGATTTCCAGACCGAGCCCATGGCCCATCGTCATAATGGCCGCAACAATTGCGTAATCAGGAGAGCCGGGATGGATGTGCTCAATGAAAGAACGATCGATCTTTAGCGTATCAATCGGCAAATGACGTAAATAGCTTAACGACGAATAACCGGTACCGAAATCATCTATTGAAATTTTAACACCCAGATCCCGCAGCCCCTTCATCGTTTGAATCGTGTCAAGTGTATGATTCAGCATCACGCTCTCCGTCAATTCAAGATGGAGAAATTCAGCCTCAAGGCCGGAGTAAGCAAGTGCATTTTTTACATCCTCAATAAATCGTTTGTTTTGTAACTGACAGGCAGAGACATTTACAGATACGGCAAATTGGCCAGTCCCTTCCTCTTGCCAGCATTTTGCTTGCCGGCAGGCTGTCTTTAATACCCATCTGCCAAGAGGGTTAATCAGTCCCGTCTCCTCTGCGACGGGTATGAATTCCGCTGGTGAAATAAGACCGTATGAAGGGTGTTCCCACCTAAGCAGCGCTTCGCATCCTGCCGGCCTTTCCGTTCCAACTCTGACAATCGGCTGATAAGCAAGATAGAATTCTTCCTGCTCAAGTGCCCTTCTTATGCTCCGTTCCATTTCGACCCGATTGATATTCTCCCGGTTCATATGCCCGGCATAAAAGAACATTTGATTACCGCCCAGTGTCTTTGCCTGGTTCAGTGCTGCATCCGCATTTTTCATTATCTCTGCATGATCCGTTCCATCGAATGGAAGGATGCTCGTCCCGATACTCCCGGTAACAAAAAATTCCTTGCCGTCAAAGATAAACGGCTGCTGGATTTTATCCTGCAGTTTTCTGCCAAGCTCTTCTATCCTCTGCCTGTCTTCTTCCTCTTTAAGCATAATCACAAATTTATCGCTGCCAAATCTGCCTAAAAAGGTGTTTTCCGGCAATGCCGAAGCAATCCGGTGCCCGAGCTCTTTTAGAATGTCATCACCAGCATAATGGCCGAGTGTGTCGTTAATAAACTTAAAGCGGTCAATGCCCAAAAACATGACAGTGACAAACGTTCCGGCCCGCATCGCATCCTCTACTTCGGATCGTAAGATCAGATCGAACTTGGCCCGGTTTGGCAGTCCTGTATTTTGGTCATAGAAAGCAAGATACTCCATCCTCTCTTCCATATTCCGCTGTTCGGTTATATCCCTTGCGAGAACAAACACTTCCCGAACAGAATCATGGATAGTAATGGGGATCATGTGCAGTTGCAGTATCTTACGCCCAGCATTATGCTGATCGATTCGAATGTCAGTTTCAACGGCTTTGCCGCTCAATGTTCGGCGAAATTTCCGCAGGATCTTTTTTCTGTCTTTCGTTGCTGCATCAATGGCAGATTTCCCGGCCCACCCTCCTGCAGTTCCACCGAACACTCGCAAAAATGCCGGATTTACACTGGTAAAACGACCGTTAAGGTCTATTGTAAAAACGATGTCACTGCTATTGTTCACTATTGAATGGAAGTAACTTTTGATTGAAGCAAGATGTCTCTCCATCCTCCTCAGCTCTTCCGCTGCCGACTCGGAGTCCGAAATCATTTGCCTTAGTCTATCTTGCATTTCGGGCCGCCAGTCAGTTCTGTTTGCATAATCGGTCAATAGCCGCCCATTCTGTTTAACATGCAGCATGAGGTGATCCGCTGCCTGTTCAGCGGTGTCGTTCTTTTTATAGTTGACCATCCCTCATCTCACCACCAGAATAATTTTCGACATATTTAGTCAATTTTGCCGTTTATTATAGTTTAAAAAACAACAGGTCTAAAGTCACGTAAATCTTTAACAAAAAAAACCGCTTCGCTGCGGTTTTTCCTGTTTATGATTAGGCAAGCCAATTCCAGCCAAGCGGCAATTTGACGCCAAGAAGGAATGTGACAATAAAAGCAATAATGAGGATAGCCCAAAATACAGTGGTCTTTTTATCCTTTTTAGAACGAACCAGCACCATTTCCATCATGCTGATGACGACGAGGCCGCCTAGAAATTTAAAGCCATAGAGCATCGGATTATAGCTGCTGTGCCGTACGAACATCAAGACACCTGTTACGATAATTAATATATAAAACAGGCGCAAAATCATATGTACAATTTTGGTTCCTTTTGCATTGCCGCCTTTATTTAACATGATGGCAATAACGAAAAGGATAAGCGCAACAATCCATGTTGTAATGTGTGCATGCGTCTGGTCAAACATCGGTCTACCTCCTAAGCATTGGCGATTATTTCTTTCCTTCCTATCTTACCATAATCAGGACATGGCCTGCATCATCTCGGCTTTTTCCTTTTCGGCTGATCGGAGCGAATGTAAATTCACAACTTGCCCGCTTCAGCCCTGTCCTGGTGCATGTTTTGATACTTTTTCCCGTACGTCAGCTTTCTCCAAAGGTTTTCCATCGGCCCCTGCCTGAACTTGCCCAGCCACATATCTGCCACAATCAACTGGATAATGTAAATGGCGATCGCCAGCCACGTACCTGTAGACATCGAAACTTTCCCATATAACCCAAGCCCGTATTGGTAGAAAATCAGCGTGCCGATGATCGACTGAGTCAAATATACAGTCAGCGACATCCTTCCAGCAGAAGCAAACGGTTTAAAGAAGCGTTCCAGCTTATGATAGGAAGTCAGAAGAACGATGATTGCAATATAGGCAACAGCAAGAAGCGGCCCTCCCATTAGATCCTGGGCAACTTGAACACTCAATGAATAGCCAAAGAAAAGTGGAAGATATTTGAACAGCAATCCAATCGGCAGGAAAATCAAAAGGACTGCCAGCCACTTTTTCCTGTTATCCCGGACTTTTTGCAGCCAATGAAGCTTTCCGGCTCCAGCACCAATCATCATGAGAGGCAAGATCATAAAAATATACATGAAGAAACCGGCCACTCCGTTACTGGCATACCAGTCAAGGAAGCGCTGTTTTATAATTTCGGCAAATGATCCTGTCGCATATGTCTGCGCCGAGTACTGCAGCCCGACAATATCAGTATAATCCGTCAGCGGCGATAAGAGCGACACGGCACTCAGCAGCGACATTGGAATCAGGTAAAGAAGAATCCCGGTGAGAATTAGCGTCCGTCCTGATTGACGGATAAAAATCAGCAGGAGTAGGCCCATGAGTGCATAGGTGATCAATATGTCTCCGTGCCAGATAAGGAAGGCATGGACCACTCCGAACATTAGCAGAATAAGAAGACGGCGGATATTGATTTTATAAAAAGGCATGTTCTGCTTTCTCATCTTCTCATACATAATGGTGATCCCATAGCCGAACATCATTGCAAAAATCGGATAAAAGCTGGCCTGGACGAGAATATCAATCCACGAAAACACTGTTCTATCTCCGTATTCCCACCATTCGTATGGATTATAATAGCCAAACGGAGAATGGAAGCTAATCATATTGACGAGCAATATGCCAAGCAGAGAAAAGCCCCTCAGCACATCCAGCGACTTGATTCTCCCATCCGTTCGTTGCTTGCTTACGATTTCTTTCATTCAACTTCCTCCTGACACATCATTCAATAAATGGCCCGGTCTGCGGGCCTCCTTTACTCTATCCTACGAATATATCATATTGGGGAGTCTTCGGGTGAATGGAATCACAAATTGTTTTCTTGTCACATAACATACAGAAAGTGATTGAAAAAGGAAGTGTTCTCCTTGCCGGGGATTGTCGGAGCAATGCAGGTTATCAGCGTCGGTACGTCCGCGGTTGTCAATGTGGGCGATGTATACCGGATCAGCCCCAAATCGGCGAGCAAAACGTTTGCCGGAGCAGGCTCTTTTAATACAGGAGATTCCATACACGTTACCAACTGGAGATCTGCGACGAACACGAATGACCCCGACTTGTTCGATCAAGGGATTGCGTTTACTTTGTAACAGGGGTGTGACAGATTTGGTAATCAACGTCCAGCAGCATATAGAGATACGGATGATCAAAATTGGAGCCGTAACGAACTCCTCTGTCTTGCAAATCGGGACTGCAGGATTGATCACGCCTGTTGCCAACCTGGCCAATACGGGAGGTTTCACAAAACCTGCCCCTACTCTAGCAGCACAAGCAAATGCGATGGAGATCAGCAGTTTTGTTCCGCTTGGCTAAAAAGATTTGAGGTGACAGAATGGATTATGCCTATTGTATCCAGCAGCTGTACCAGCTTGTTGGACAGCAGCAAATGGAAATCAATCAACTGCATGCTGCGATGAGACAACTATCTGAAGATGTCCAAGCGCTGAAAGCGAAGCCGCCCGTTACGGTCGGCCGGCTTGAATATAAGTTTGACCAGCTCAAGGTGGAAACATTGGAGGGAACATTGAATATCGGCATGAACCCAGCCCAGCTGAAGGAAATCGAGGATCTAGGAATCTCTCCGGACAACTTCGGATCACCATTGACAGTAGAAACGAGGAATGATCTGACCGGCAAATTGATTTCCCACGTTGATGACGGACTAAATCGTTTGAGTGCCGCTGGCCACCCCCCTGAATTGCTTGCACACATTAAGAGTGAGCTTGAGAAGCAAATACCTTCCAGAATTGATCATTATGCAAACCAGCCGGACTTCAGGGGCAGCGGAGAAGATAACAAGAGTATGATTACGGAAAGAATTTATGGGCAAATGGTGGAAGACATAGATGGAGCCATCCATTCTTTTATAAAAGGATCTCACACTTCTTAAAGGGGATGTTTAATATGGAACTGAATGTAGTGAATTGCGGACTTCATGTCGGCTATATTGATGTAACCGGACTAACGACCTCCTCCCTGCTACTTGTCGGGGATGCCGATATTATTCAAATGTCTTCATTCTTTGATACGCCGCCAGAGTCTTTGATTATCGGGACTTTGGAGCAGCCGTCCCCAGTAGAGAACCGTTGAAGAGATAACCATGCGTAATTCTTTGGTTTCTGGCGTACATGTCAACGCTATGCTTTTTTCGGCAGTTCTTGAAGTAGGGGACAGTGCCCATCTGAACCCCTTCTCAGTTGCTTTGGCAGTACAACGGCCGCTGCCCACTTTTTCTGGACAGGAAGGAGATTGGAGACAATACAGGATTTTCCACTTTCCCAGTCCTGTTTTTCCTCCGGTATCCTCCGCGCCGGTAATCCGCAAGCGGGATGAATGCCCTGATATTCAAGTCGACTTCATCCATATTCATGGTATTTCCGTATCTGGCATACTGCATATCGGCAACACCGGATCTGCTCGGCTCGCCTCACGCGTCCTGCATATCCGCCAGTTGCCGAGAGAGAGACTCCACGCCGAAAGCAGCCGGAGTCAATAATGATGGAAAGGATGGATCGAATGCCTGCTTTTATTGGACCCTTACAAATATTCACGATTGATGGCGGGGTAGTCCAGTTCGGGGATACGGCTGTTATCTCGCCAAAGTCTTCTACGAAAACATCTGCGGGTGCCGGCTCTTTCAGTGTGGGTGCCTTCCTCTGCTCCTCCAGCGGGATCAGTGCGAACAATACGCTGAATACGAGCCTGATCGACCAGCCGCAAACTGGAAATGCGTAAGCTTCATATACATGAAAGGACTGCCTGGATCCAGGCAGTCCTTTCCTATTCGGCTGGAGATAATGTAATCTCTTCTGGATTCTGTCCTTTCCCATCCGCTCGATAAAGGCGGAAGTCCGGCTGCCGGCTTGGAAACGTGTGATTGACCATATAGTAAAGATGTTCACCGGACCGACTATATTTTGGTGAGGTTACAAGCTTCTTATAATTTGTAAGTTTCGTTGCATCCTTTTGCCCGTTCTCTTTTTCATACAGCTCATATTCATACGTCCCGCCTTCTTCCGGGTTTGCAATCATAATGAACGCCGCCCTATTTCCTGCCGGATCGATCGTTGCCTCATATACGTTATCCTCGGTCAGAAAGGAAGGTTTTGCCGTTCGGTCTCCGTCCAGTTCGACTGCATAAAGCTGATCCTTTTCCGCAAATATTTCTTCGGCTGTTTCTGCGTTGCCACTGCCGGGCATTGATATATATAGCACTTTTTCATCTGAGGACAGAGCTAGACTGCTCATCGAGTAGGCTTTCAAGTTCGTAATCCTGCTCGTTTCCTTCGTCTTTACGTCCAATTGGTAGATATCCATATCATGCGGCCGTTCCCCGGTAATCGGAGAATAATTGGTATACACACCCGCAAATAGATAATACAATTCATCACCATTTTTCGTAAAAGCAATCTCAGCAATAAGCCCCTCCGTCGATAACAGTTCCTGCTCAACGCCCTTCCGGTTCATGAGGAAAACTCTGCTTTCGGGATTCTCCTTATCCGCCCGGTTTGCTGCAATCGCGATATCCGCCCCTCCGGGCATGAATGCAACATCTGTCACACTCCATGGTGCTTCTAATGATGCGATTATTGTCCCTTTCTCTTCGCCCTCATTTTGCCAATACACCGTGGTCTTTCCATCCTTTTCGGTCGTATACACGACCTCTGTTTCATCCGGTGAGATGTCATACGTCCCGGTCAGCACTGGTTTTGCCATCTTCTCCGATCCCTGGCCAAAAACAAGCAGTACAACGGCAAGCAGAACGACAATTGCTGCAACAATAAGCACACGTGCCTTCTTTTTCATTTCATCACCTCTTTTGTTAAATGAAGAAAAGCTTGCTTAGAATCACGAGGACAAACAGCAGCAAAATCGCCTGCAAGCCGGCTGTCAGGTAAAGGCCGATCCTTGATTTCTTTTTAAAGCTTCTATACTGCAAAACATAAAACAAAATCCAGCCGCCTGTTAATAGGAATGGAATTAGGCCATAAGGTAAAACAAAGCCGAAAGCAAGCATGCCCATTAATAGAATAGCAGAATAACCGATCACGAAGATGCCGCAAAGTATATTCATCAAATGCAAAAGAATTCGCATCCGTTTTTCCTTTTTTGTTGCCAAAACCCAGTTTGGGTTGCGAAGAACAATCATCGTACAAATCATCAAACTTCCAATGAAAACAAGCAACCATACGAGCATGCCCGAATTCCTGATCATTGCAGGGCTTGTGTCAGTGACAAACACGCCCAATGAGGAAATGGGTATCGTCAATGCAATCAGGCTTCCCGCTAGCAGCTTGTGTTTTGCAATAATGGAAGGATAGTAGCCGGCAATGAGAATAAACAGTCCAAGCAGTACGCTGAGCAAAAGCCAGAGCCAATGCGTTTCTGCAAACCTCAGCCATCCGTACATATAGATGGCGAATGTATAAAGCAGCAGCAGCGTGCCTTGTACATAAAGAAGTGGTTTGGAAAAAGGAGCAATTGTTTTCTGCAATGCATCTCCTACTTCCTCCGCATCCCCGAAATCAGAGATTGCCGCCCTGATCGCTTCTTGCTCATTCCTCCCCTTGCGTTCATGCTCTCTTTTGGCATCTTCCAAATGGCCGACCAGCTCTTTGCGAAGCTCTTCTCTTTCCGGCCTCCCGCTCTCCACATGTGCCAGTATCGACTGGACATATTGATCGATAAGGTTCATTCTATTCCCTCCGCACAGGCCATGATCAAGAGGTGGATTTGTCCCCATTCCTGAAGCAGCCTAACAAGCTCTTCATGACCTGTTTCTGTAATTTTATAATATTTCCTCCGCCCGGTTTCTGTCTCTTGCCAGAACGACTCGGCCCATTTGTTCTTCTCCAGCCGTTTTAATGCTGGATAAAGCGTGCCTTCACTCATTTCATAAGTGCCGCCGCTTCTCTCCTTCAGCATCTTCACTAACTCGTAGCCGTATCGGGCTTCTTGGGCAATCAACGCCAACAACAAAATGTTTATGCTTCCTTTTAGCAGCTCCTTATTCAATTCCTCACCTCGGCCTTCAATAGCTACATCGTAACACGATGTACATCGTGTTACAATATTATTTTTACATTTTTTTCTTAGACCCGTACAAAAAAAGAGCTTGCCACAGATCATCAGTTTCACTGATTTTCTGGACAAACCCTTTCACATGCATATTTACGGCTGGTTAGTAAGATGACTGGCAAAAATTTTAATTGCCTGCCGCGGGCAACTCATTTTGCTTTTAGTGCTTGTTCGCCTTACTCGCCGGATTTGACCTCAAGCAGGCTCCCACCGTCGAAAAAGTAAAGGAATGATGCGATAACCGGCCGTTTCCAAATATTTTCAATTGCCCTTTCATAGAGCTGGACTTGTACTTTATAGCGTTTCAGCAATTGTTTCTCTGCCTGTTCGAAACCACCTGGGTATCGGCCCTCGATTGTGTCAGTCTTAAAATCAAGCAATACGTAGCCATCTTCTTCTTCAAACACACAGTCAATGATGCCCTGCACAAGGACTTTTTCCTCCTGGCCGTCCCAATCGGGATAAATCTCTTTGGCCGGAATGCCCATCGTAAACGGTACTTCTCGCCAGACATGCTTGGCTGCAAGCAATCGGCTGCCGAGCCCGCTCCGGAAAAACTCCGCTATTTGCTCACTGGAGACAGTATCCGCCTGCTCGGATGTGAGAATTTCCTTTTGTACGAGGTCATCAAGCAGCGCTTCGATCGAGATGACAGAGGGCGTGCGTTCAAGAGGTACATGCTGCATCACTGTATGCATCGCTGTCCCTCTTTCTGCCGGGGACAATGCTTTGCTTTGCATAAACTTCGGCCGGTCGAACACTTTTTTGCGAGTGATAAGTGTCCCGCTCGCTTCGTCATGCTCTTCTTGCATTCTTTTTAATTCTGAAACAGATTGCTTCGACATCTTATTCGTCGCCAGAAAATGAGGGTAGGACCAGGAGAGGCGGTTGTAAATCAGTTCCTTTGAATCCGATTCGGCCTCGTATATCCTTCCCTCCCTTATGGCAGTGAGCCAGCCATCCTCGCTGTCTGCAGCCGGTTCTGCCGGCCTTTCTTCAAAGGATGATTTCGGATAAATGCCGATCTTCCAGCTCGACCGGTCGCCGCGGAGGTACTCCGCTGTCCTGACAGGACCAAAGACTGCCTCTGCATCCCTGTGCCGGATTGCAGCCGGAACAAGCCAGTCCAAATAACTAGTTGCAGCAGCACGATCACTGTCCTTCAGCAGCCAGCCATCCTGTCCTCCTGCTGCAGAAAGCCATTTCTGCTTCTCTTTTTCGGCATCTTTGACAGTTCCGCATAAATACAGTTTCTCTTTTGCACGTGTCATCGCTACATAGAGGACACGCATCTCCTCCGCAAGCAATTCCAGCCTCTTTTTTCGGCGCATTGCCAGCTGGGGCAGAGAAGGATAAGAAATGCGTTTTTCAATATTAATGTATTTCGTCGCAAACCCCAGATCTTTGTCAAACAGGAAGCTGCTATTCAGGTCCATCATATTAAACTGCCGCCCAAGGCCTGCTGCAAAAACTACCGGGAATTCCAGCCCCTTGCTCGAGTGGATTGTCATCAGCCGGACCACGTCCTCCTGTTCGCCGAGCGCACGAGCCACCCCAAGGTCGTTTCCTCTCTCCCTCATTCTATCAATGAACCGGAGGAAGCGAAACAGTCCTCTGAAGGAGGTCTGTTCATATTGCCGGGCACGATCATACAATGCCCGCAGATTGGCCTGTCGTTGCTTTCCTCCCGGCAGCCCTCCCGCAAACTCGTAGAAACCTGTGTCGCGGTACAGCTGCCAGATCAACCCGGACAGTGCGCCTGAACGCGCCAACCCTCTCCATTCCTCAAGCAGGGAGAACAGCTCAGCCGTCTTCCGCTGGGCTTCCGCTTTTTCCGGCATAGCCGGAAGGCGGATGAACTGCTTAGCCGCCTCATAAAAACTTTCTTTTTTGGCCTCGATCCGGATGTAAGCGAGCTCTTCCTCGGTTAGCCCAACGATCGGAGACCGCAGTACGGCCGCCAGCGGAATATCCTGGTCCGGATTATCGATTACTTTCAACAGCGACAGCATAAGCGTCACTTCTGTCGCTTCAAAATAGCCTGTCGACAAATTGGCATAAACCGGGATGCCGGCATGCTTGAACTCTTCGATAATATCCTCTGCCCATGGCATTGAACGAAGCAGGACGACAATGTCCCGATACTGAATCGGCCGCTCCTGCTTGGATTTCAAATCTAAGACCGGATGTCTGGAGTCGACAAGGCCGCGGATCTTTTCAGCCATATACCGCGCCTCGAGCCTGGACTGCTCCAGTGAAGCTCTGTCAAACCCATCCCCGGCGCCATCCGTCTCCCCAGATTCCTCGTCGGCCTGGTCAATCACGGCGAGCTCAACG
Organism: Lederbergia sp. B243.17; assembly: GCF_057657925.1. NCBI lineage: Bacteria > Bacillati > Bacillota > Bacilli > Caryophanales > Bacillaceae > Lederbergia > Lederbergia sp. B243.17. The sequence goes on along the minus strand of NZ_JBWBKF010000034.1, from coordinate 83,328 downwards.
GCAAACTGCTCATCTTCAGGGTAAGCAGAACCTTTTACTAATTCGGCATCGTCATTGTACTCGATTTCGCCGACATTCATGCCCATAATCTGCCTGAAGACAAAGTTCGTCCCATCAAGAATCTGGCTGCGGCTCCGGAAATTCCTTGATAAATCGATTCTCAGGCCGGTGCCTTCCCCTTCCGATGTAAATCGGCGGTATTTCCCGAGGAAAAGATTTGGCTCAGCCAGCCTGAACCGATAGATCGATTGTTTCACATCTCCGACCATGAAGAGGTTGCCGTCATATTCCCCATCCTGTGCAACTAAACGCAAAATGCTCTCCTGCACCATATTCACGTCCTGGTATTCATCGACGAGTATCTCCTTGAATTTCGATTTGTAGCTCAACGCCACCTCAGATGGTCGATAATCAGACCCTTCTTCTTCTCCATCCTCCAATATCCGGAGGCATAAATGCTCGAGATCAGAGAAATCGACAAGTGCCCTTTCTCTCTTCACATCATCAAATTTATCCGAAAAGCGAAGAACGACTCGCACGAGCTCCTTTAATACCGGCACCATTTCCTGCATATCCTGCAAAAAGCTTGCAGGCCCTCGGGAAAAAAGCTCTCCAGCCAATTTCTCGATGGCTCCTTTTGCTTTTTTCCGCAAACTATCTGCCGCATCCTTCAGTTCAGGCAAGTATTCGTCACCTTTTACCGTCTTGGCCCGACCGAATTTCCAGCCCTTCATTTCATCATGAAGCGTCTGCCAGTCCGCAGCGGCTGCCTCGAGCAAACGGCTGACAACCGCTAGATCCTCTTCATAATCAGCAGCTCTTGGCGCCGGGCCTCCCGGCATTTTAGCGATGTTCAATGCTTCTTCCAACGCATCCTTCGCCCCTGAAAGCTTCAAGAGGACATCTTGCTTGAGAGGAGCGATAATCGGCAGGTCATCAATCTTTCCTATATTTCTTGCATCATAAAGGAGCGGCAGCTCATAGAGCCATGCTGCCGGCTTTGGATGCGAGCGGGAGAAATCATAAAGCTTGAGGACAAGCTCCTGCAGACCATGATCGCTCCGGTCATTCGTAAACGTATCGACAAGCCGATAAAATTTATCGTTTTCCTCTTTGCCATACTCTTCTTCAAACAGATCTTCCAGCACCTCATCACGGAGCAAGTCAATCTCCGTCTCATCCCCGATTCTGAAACCCGGATCGACATCGATCATATAGTAAAATTTCCGGATCACCTCAAGACAAAACGAATGCAAGGTAGAGATCGAAGCGCTGTTTAGCAAAACAAGCTGTCTCCGCAGGTGATCAGAATCCGGACGCTCGTCAATTGCCTTTTGCAGCGCCTCTCCGATCCGCTGCCTCATCTCCTGCGCGGATGCATTTGTAAAGGTGACGACGAGGAGTTCATCAATGTTCAATGGATCCTCATTGGACAGAATACGCTGGATGATCCTTTCAACAAGTACGGCCGTCTTCCCTGATCCCGCAGCTGCCGCCACAAGGATATCCTGGTCTTTGGCAACAATTGCTTTCCATTGGTCATCGGTCCAAAGAGATTGCTCCGGCTTTGCCGGCATCAGCGTCTTCATTCTGCCATCCCCTCCTTCATCTTCCTGAGTACTTCATCGGGTTTCTCGGGCAGCAGGATCCGGTACCAGTTATGTTCAAGCGATTGATCGAACTGACAGACCGGTTTGTAGGAACAGAACTGGCAAGGAGTCCGTTCCTTCAGCCGGTACGGTTCGACCCCGACTTCCCCGTCCAGAATCCGGTTTCCGGCCTCCTCATAAATCTTTCTCACATGTTTCTGCATCACTTTAAAGTCTTCCATGCTTGCCGCTTGTGAACTTTTTGAGAGGGAACGATCTTTATTCAGCCGGACAGGAACCATGTCGGAATGTCCTTGCTCAAGACCGCTGTCCATCAGTCTGATCACACTGTCCTCGCCAACAAGCATTCCCTTCATTTTGAAGCTTTTGAGAAGTTCCTTTTCTATATCTTCGAGCGTCAAAATCTTTTTGCTGTCGATAAGCGGGTTGTGTACATGGAAATAAAGAACACCTGCTGGCGAGGCGTCAACCCCTACAAGCCTCTTGGAATGAGTGATGATGATGTCTAGATACGTCAGCATCTGCAAAGCGAGTCCATAGTAAACCTCCGTCATATCGAGGTTCCGTTCACTCGACTTGTAATCCAGCACCCGCAGGTAAACACCGCTCTCATCTTTCGCCATATCGACTCTGTCAATTCTGCCCTGCAGCTGCATGCGAGTCCCGTTCCGCAAAGAAAAAGAGAACGGAGGGAGCGGCTTCTGCGGCCCGAATTCAATTTCCAGGCCGACAGGGGCAAAGCCGCTTGCGCCAGCATGGCTGTTCAACGCATATGAAGCCTTGCTGATAATCTGTTCCAGCTTTCTTTTTATATAAAAATAACGATTTGAGCTCAAAAGAATGTTATTTTGCAGTTTCGGCGCCAGCTCCTCAACAGCCGCTTGCGCCAGTTGGGCACATTGTTTCTTAGTCAGGCTGCCCCATGATAGGCCGCTTCTCGTAATTTCATCCGCAATCCACTTCAGTGCTCCATGGAACAGGTCGCCGATATGTGGAGCTTCCAGCTTAAAGATATCCCTTTCCTTTAATTTAAGGCCATGGGTTGCAAAATGGGAAAACGGACAGCTTTGGAACAATTCCATCCTGGACACACTCGCAAGAATGTCATCGCCGTACAGCTCCAGACTTGTTGATTCCGACAGCTTTTTCGGCTCGTTCTGATAAAAAAGGCTCGATAGAATTTTAACCGCCTTGTTTTTCCACTCGGGTGTCTCCATGTAGAAATTGTAGACATCCTCCCAAAAAGCCGCGACCGGGTATTGACGTTTCTTTAAATTGAGCTGCGAAGTCAAATAAGAGATGGCCGTATCCGGGTGGGAGATGTAGCCGATCTGTTCCTTCTCCGCCAGTTCTGACGGGTCGTTGACATACCTTTTGTCAGCTGCCTTCGGAAACATTTCTCTTACCCCTTTTAAATACGGGGAAGGCTGCAGCCCCTTTCCTTCATCGCTTGCCAGCGGATAAGAAAGATATAAGCGCTCGCTCGCAATCGTCATCGCCCGGTACGCCACAAAATCTTCATCAAGAAGACGCTCCTTGCTGCTTGGAGCGATTTCGAGTCCTGTGCTTGTAAGCCGCTTCCGGTCCTCATCCGTTAAAATACCGTCATCCCCGGCCTTTGCCGGCATAACGCCGTCGTTCATGCCAAGAATGAACGCTGCTTTAATATGGGACAGGCGGGATTTCTCTAAGTCCGCCGCAAAAACTTGGTCGATCGCGGGCGGAATGAGAGAAAACTTCATCGCTTCAATGCCGGAATCAATGACGAGCATGAATTTTTTTAACGTCATCTCTTCTTCTCCAAGAATTTCGACAAACTGGTCGAGCAATTCGATGACAGCTCTCCACGCCTGGTCATGCTGCCGCGACTCAACGAGCCGTCCTGCTGCTTCCGTTTCATCGCTGAGCCGTTCAAGCTTCTCAGGAACATCCAATTCTTCTAGAAATAAATAGACCGCCTCACAAAAATCCCGGCCCTTCTTCGCTTTTCTCAGTCTTTTTCCAAGCTTGATCAGAGGCAGTGCCACCATATCCCTCGCCTCATTGATTTCCGCCTCCATCACTTTTTCCGCATCGGTCTGCACGGTCTTTGTCAGCTCCAGGCCTTGGAACCTTTTATATGGCCATGGGTCCGGCTCCGTCCACCTGTTCCCTTTGATTCCATTGGCCAAGCAGTAATTCTCGAGCCTGTCCATCCGCTCCCGCATCGTTTCGGGCTTGCTGCCGGACGGATAGAGCAAGTCCGTTTTAACGGCTCTAAATACCGCTTCATACTTCCAGTTCCCACTGATGACTTCAAGAGCAGACCGAATCAGCTCCACAAGCGGGTGGTTGAGCATCGGCTCCTTGCGGTCAATAAAGTAAGGGATGCTGTAATCTCGGAATACCGACTGCATCGTCTCATCATACTCCTGGCCATTCCTCATCAGCACAGCAATCTCCTGATAACGGTACCCTTCCTCCATGACAAGCCGCCGGATTTCCCTGGCCGTCCCTTCGAGCTCTGCACGGCGGTTGGCGGCAGTCTGAAAGACAAGGGCAGGGTCACCGGCATAGGGAGCAATCGGCCTGCTGTGAAACTCTTCCTCCAGATGAGCAAGGCTGGGATCACTGAATCTGTACCCTCCTGAGAGCAGAACATCGCCCTCTACCGCAATGCCCGCTTCTTCTGCCAACGAGTAGATAGATGAATAGGTCTCCCCTGTCAGACGAAACAAATGAAGATCCCCCGGCAACTCTCCGCGGAATGGACGATCAAGCACGAGGGCGATCGATACGCGCCGGCAATTTTTCATCAGCTGGGCAATGACCCCCAGCTCCTGAGGCGTAAAACTGTGGAAGCCATCGATATAGATTTCCGCCGCTTTCAGTTCAGGAGAATTTGCGATTGAACCGGCAAGCAGCGTCAGGTAGTCGTTGGAATCAATATATTTTCCTGCCAACGCCTCCTCGAACTTTGTGTAAATGAGTTCCATGTCATGAAGCTTGTCCCCCAACGTCCGGGTGGCAGCCCCGAAGGCATACTCCTCCTTTTTGGATGCGAGGTTTTCCGGCGTGACGCAATAATGCTTGAATTCCGTCAGCATCGTTTCCATATGCTGCACGAATCCAGCTTTGTCAGAAGCTTTCTTGAACAGCTTCAGCTTGTCCTTATTGTCCTCGATAATTTTTCGAATGAGCATGTTCAGGCCTGAGCTTGTCACATGTTCTCTTGCAGAGCCCCCGGTTTCTTGCAAAATCCGCCAGGCAAGCCTCGTAAAGCTGTACACCTGGGTACGGATTGAGCCTGCGATGCCCGGTGTTCCGATTAATTCATATTCAGACAGGAATGACATTTGTTCAGGTACTATATAGATAATCGGCGGTCCATCGGGCTGCTCTGCCAGCCGCTCCTTGATCTCGTTCAGGAACAGCGTCGTTTTCCCGCTCCCCGTCCGGCCGATGACAAAACGTAGCGACACACGTCCATCTCCCTTGTTTATAATACTACTATTATACCATATTTCAGCTGCCCTTACAGAACATACATTCCGCTTTGCTGCAAAAGAAAAAACTGCCAATTCAGCAGTTTTCTTTGTGAAACACGTTTGTTTGAGTTCAGCCTTTTTCCTTCATTTTCACTTTCATCCGATCCTCGATGATTTTCCCAACATACCAAAGAATGAAGATGACCAATAAGACAATGGCCGTCCGTATCGGCTGCCTGACAAGGGCGACAATATCATAGCCGATAAAGCTCAGAATGAAAATCATCACCGCTTTTCCGGCAATTACGGCAAGCATATATTGATTCATGCTGATCCTAGATAGACCGGCAACAATATTGACAATGGCCGACGGGGTGAACGGGAAGCAAAGGAGAAGGAAAAGAGGGCCGAAGCCATGTTTTTCCACCCAGTCCATCAAGCTTTGCACCTTTTTATGCCGGTGGAGAAAACGGAAAAACCTCGCTTCCCCATATCTACGGACGAGCAAGAACACAAGAAGGGCCCCTGCGGAAGATCCGATCCATGAATAAAGGAATCCGAATCCCAGTCCGAAAGCATTCGCGTTCGCCATGACAAAAAGGAACAGCGGCAAAAATGGCAGGAATGCTTCCGAGAGCGGGAGCAGCACACCTGGCAGCGGCCCGAAGGAACGGTATTTTTCAATCCAGGCCATCACATTTTCGATTGTGAACCATTCTTTGAATAAAAGCAGAAAATCCATATACATACCTCAATTCAAGCGGGAAACGGCACTTTTTTAAAATTATAGCATATTGGTACAAACTTCACTCTTTATCTCTTCCCGGCTGGATGAGGATTCAACCCCGTGCCGACAAAAAAACCGGGGGACAGATGCTCCCCCCGGTTTCCCTATCATCATACGTATTGCAAGAACCAGTCGCGGATGTATTCCAGGCGATTGATACGAAGTGCTGGATTCCCGCTCCGGGACAATTCATGGTTTGAATCAGGGAAGCGGACGAACTTAGCCTCTTTCCCGCGGTGTTTCAAGGCGATGAACAATTGTTCAGCCTGCTCAATCGGACAGCGATAATCTTTTTCACCATGGAGAATCAACAGCGGAGTCTCGACCTGATCCACGTATTTCAGCGGTGAATGATCCCAAAGCTTATCCAGCTCGCTGAAGTCTGCCTGGATCTGCCAGTCGGTGAAATAATAACCGATATCGCTGACCCCATAGAAGCTGATCCAATTCGAAATCGAGCGTTGTGTGACAGCGGCCTTGAAACGGTTCGTATGACCGACGATCCAGTTTGTCATGAACCCGCCGTAGCTTCCTCCCGTGACCCCCAGACGGTCTTGGTCAATGAAATCATACGTATCAAGGGCATAATCAACCGCAGCCATCAGATCTCGGTAATCATTTCCGCCGTAGTCTCCGCGGACAGCATCGACGAATTTCTGTCCGTAGCCATGGCTGCCGCGCGGATTGGCGTAAAGCACGGCAAATCCGGCGTTTGCCAGAATCTGAAACTCATTGAAATAGGCATTGCCGTACATCGCATGTGGGCCGCCATGTATTTCAAGCACAAGCGGATATTTTTTTCCTTCTTCATAGCCGACAGGCTTCATGATCCAGCCTTTTACCGTCCAGCCTTCGGCCCCCTCAAATTCAATTGCTTCCGGTTTCGATAGTGTCTTTCCTTCCAAAACAGCTGCATTTACGTTCGTCAGTCTTTCTCGGCTGCCGTCCTTTAAATTGACGAGGTATAGATCGCCGGGTTCTGTAGGACTGCTGATCGCCGCGACAGCACGGTCCCTTTTCGAATCGAGCGAGAACCCGTAAACATACTCATCCTGATTCATCGCAGGATATAGTTCTCCCGACAGATTGCCGAAGTAAATTCCTGTATTTCCCTGGTCAGTGACCTGGAAATAAAAACTCTTGCTGTCATCGAGCCACTGAACTGCAGGCATAGTTACCCCCTGCAGAAAATCCGCTACCATGAAATCGCCGGCAGGGGCATCCAGCCCGTCCGTCATCGACTGGAGCGACTTTTCAGCCGAATCGTAAACCCACACCTTCGCATGAGTCGCATTTTCAAACTCCCGCTCGCTGCCGAAGAAAGAGAGATAGCGGCTGTCAGGAGACCAGGACGAATGGTAGAACATACCCGTTCCGCCCGTTACCTTCTCCGTTGTGCGGTCCTCGGTATGAAGCAGGAACAGGTCGTTCGAGAAGGAAAAATCAGTATCCTCCGACAAATCAGCAGTGTAGGCAATGTATTTGCCGTCCGGAGACCAGGAACTGAGCTGATGATGTTGTTCCCCTTCTGTTACTAGCGAAACTTCTCCAGTTTCCAGTTCAGCAATCGCAATTTGCGTATATTGGCCGAGATCCAAAAATCCTCCGGCATCAGATTTATGCTTCATTTTCTCTATTTCAAGCGGTTTCGGCTTTTTCTCTTCCTTCTTCTTCTCCTCAGTATCATGGATTGAATCGTCTTTCCCCAGCTTCACATTGAAAGCGATCTTTCCGCTGCACTGCGACCAGACAGGATTGGACGCTCCGTTTTTGACATTTGTCAGCTTTCTCGCTTCTCCGCCTGCTTTCTCAAGTACATAAATCTGCGGCTTTCCGCTCCTTGTCGAGACAAAGGCTACTTTGCTGCCATCCGGAGACCAGGAAGGTGCGCTCGTCTTGTCTTCACCAAAAGTCCATTGGGCGGTTTCCTTACGGCCGAGGTGGATATGATATAAGTTGGAAACATAATCATTTTTCTCTTCGTCGATATGTGTCCCGATATAGACTACCTCTTCTCCATCTGGTGACAATTGCGGAGAGGCGACTGATTCCAACTTGTACAGATCTTCTGGCTGAATCCCTTTGCTGTTGTTCATCTACTTTCACCCTTCGTTTATGTAAATTTGCTTCCGTCATTAATATTTCGCCACCCAAAGTAATTTTCCTGCTTGTTCTTTTGAATTTTTTAGAAAAATTGAATCATCCTATGAATACAGCTTGCTATTTGGCCGGTAACTCAGTAAAATAAAGATTCGAACATACGTTCTATAAGAGAGGAGGCTGTTTATGACACGAATACCGAAGCATGAGCGCGATATGATTGAACAGGCCATTTACTTGCCGATGCTCCTGACCGTGCTCAACCGCGATTTGCTCGTCGTGCAAAAGAGCCCTTTCAAATTCAAGCAACCGTATTTGGATCTGATTGAGGAAACGATGCGGGCTGTACAGGCGGACTTAGCGGAAACACGGAAATTCCTGTTCAGAAACGGCATTAAAGTGGAGCGGCTAAAATCGGATGAGGCCTTTACGATGTACATATTCTTATACAAAGGGTACGAGGAACAGCATAATTATTTTAACCCGCGTCTGCGCAACCGCACCGAAGAGTTGATGCACTACTACCTGATCGAAAAGCCCTCCCGTAAAAACAAAGAAAAGAAAGCGTAAAATCGCTTTCTTCTCTCTTATGAATAGTTGTCCTTTAATCCTTTTCTTCCGGATTGGCGGATTCTGATGTTCATATCTTTTTGTTTCAGGTGTCTTTAGTACGAATGGAATATTTCCTTTATTTTCCCATAAGAAAGCTTTTCTCTTCTATAAATATCGACTAACCCTTTATTATTTTGGGACTTTGGCCTTCCGTGAAACCAGCCCTTGTCTACCCTGCAATCTGCATACTGCCAGATAATCACACCGCTTAAATCTGCATCAGATAAAATAGAAGTTACTTGTTCCGTTAAGGCATGCTGCTGGTATTCTTCAGTCCACTTTTCCCGATTATTACTTCTAAAACCATAAATTGCGCCGGCCCCTATTTCGCTAATCAGTATTGGTTTACCTGCTCCAGCCGTATTATTAACGAAATTTTTAAGAGCGCTCAGTGAATCTTTTACCGGTGTATCATGATACCAACGCGGATAGATATTAAAAGATACAATATCAACCAGGTCCAGACACAAGTCGGATCCTATATACGCTTCAAGACTGGCAAAGGATACAGGACGGCTGGAATCCAAGCTCTTAATAAGTTCAATCTGCCTGGCATAGCAGGATCTCCCAAACTCTGTGTTGCTCACACATTCATTTAAAATCCCCCATACAAAAATAGATGGATGGTTTATATGATTTTCAATCATTTCTTTAATACAATCCAAACTTTGTTTTTCAAAGTTTTTATGTCTCATCTGTTCTTCATTTAATCCTCGTGCATGAGACTCTTCCCATACTAGTATCCCATTTACATCGCATAAATCCAGGAAACGCTCATCATTAGGGTAATGGCTAGTACGAACGCAATTCGCACCTAATGATTTAATAATCTCGATGTCACGATACATTGCTTCAAGAGGGATGGCACAACCAAATTCTGCATAATCTTCATGGCGGTTTACACCTTTAATGATCAATTTTTCTCCATTAAACAGTATATCCTTCCCGTCGACTTTTATTTCGCGAAAGCCTACCCTGTCTATGCAATCGTCCACAACTTTATCATCGTATAAAAGCTTGGCATCCATCATATACAATTTAGGATTTTCCAATTTATAGGCATCTACAAAAGGGAATTCAAAGGTATTCTCAAATATTGTTTCAGTGTTAGGCGGAAGTACTTTGTCAGGAAAGAGAACTTCCTCATCCCCGATCTTAATTTTCAAGGTCACATTCTTTTGCTCATTGGACAGATTGCTTATCGAGGAACTGATTGATGCATACCATTTTTCATTTTTCCGATATGGAACAAAGTGAACATTTTTAATAAACATTTCACCTATCTCTTCCATTACTAGCGGGCGGGTAATTCCACCGTACGAATAGTAATCATTGCTCACATGCAGGGCAGACTCTTCATGAAAAGAATTGTCTACCTTAACCTCCAGTAAATGTTCACCATAAGGGATATTCTGTAACAATACGCTAAATTCCGTATAAGCATTGTAATGGTACCCAACCTGCTTATTGTCCAAATAGACATGTGCCGTATGGCTGACTCCTTTGAATACCAGACGAGCATTACCTCCAAAGGTTACTTTCTTAGAATAGACGGCCTTTCCCTTATAGGACACCAGTTTAGGATTACTCTCCCAACAACAAGGAACAAGCATTTTAAAATGCTCCTGTTTTTCCCCCTCCGAATTCAAGGTGTGAAAATCCCAGATAGGGTCTAGAGGAATTTCCTTACGTATAATGTGGTTTTGAAATAATCTCGTATTCATCCTATTACTTCCCCCATATCCTTGTACTTTTCAATAACTTTTACAACACTTAGATTACTGATAAAAAGTCAAACGGAACCAAATACCAAGTTCTAGATCATAGTTAAAATATAAAGAATTGTCTCTCTGTTTCCAATAAAATATAATAAGATAAAACTGATCTATTCTAAGGTGATGACGTTATGTTTAAAATTCTGCGGATGGGTTGTAATACGACACATGACAAATACTTTTCCGTTAATCGTCCTAAAGGATATGAATGGAATCTTTTATTGCTTGCAAAAACTCCAGCAGTATTCACTATAAACGGAGAGTCGATAGCTACTCCTGCTGATACCCTCATAATCTATGATCGAAATTTCCCCCATCAATACGAGACAAGTGAAGTGGAGTACAAAAATGACTGGATACATTTTGAAATTGATCCGCTCTTTCTTAACGAATGTCCAATTGAGCTAAATACACCATTGTATATCTCAAATCCTTATTTGATATCCGATTTGATTCAAAAGATGGCAAATGAGTTTTATTCAAACAATCCTTACAAGGAGCAAACCATCGAATATTTAATGCGAATTTTATTCATAAAAACGAAAGAACAAATAGAGTTCAAGGACTTTCACCCCTGGCAATCAAAAATCCATGATGAACTAATTAAACTCAGAAGTGAAATATACAGCAACCCGCAAAATAATTGGTCAATACCATTAATGGCTAATAAACTGCATATAAGCGGCGGTTATTTACAAAGTATTTATAAAAATATTTTTAACATCTCCTGTATGTCGGATGTGATAGAGAGCCGTATTACTTATGCCAAAGAGCTTTTAATCGAATCAGATTTATCAGTCGTTGAAATATCGAGTTTATGTGGTTATCAAAACGACGTTCACTTCATGCGACAGTTTAAGAAGCGAACTACTTTAACCCCCACCAAATACCGGATTTTAAACAGGAAAGGGTAACAGCAGGTGTTGGGATAAAGAAACTTACAATTTCATCGAAGTAGCATCGGTGAGTTTTTCTGCATGCTTCATGTAATACTCCTACTACACCTGATCAAAAAGCCCCGAAAAAACAAAGAAAAGAAAGCGTAGAAATCGCTTTCTTCTCTCTTATGAATAGTTGTCCTTCAATCCTTTTCTTCCGGTTTGGAAGGATTCGTATGTTCAATGTCTTTTTGTTTTAGGCCCCTCGATTTCGGCTGCCATTTGAACTGTTCCATTTGTTTGATGTTCTGGATTTGGGTAATTCTCAGCCTTGATGTTCTATGCAGCTGGTTTTCAAATGAGGAAAGAGAGATTGGGATAACCAGGCTTTGGTGATTTCTGAGGTTAACAATGGTGGATTTCGAATCTGCTTTTTCATAGGAGCTCACATAGTCCTGAGAAAACCAGATGCAACGATCGTTACTGGGAGAAGCCGTAGGGAATAGAAAAATAGACAGGTGGGGTTCCACCATAATTGGCGCTTTATGCGTTACCCCGATCAGCTGCTTTGTGCCCTCACGCCTGCCCTCAAGGGATATGATATAACTAAGTCATTTTATCGCATCAAAAGTCAGCACTTCCGAGCGCATCTTACCTGCTGCAGCCAGCAGTTTCTTCTTACGGACTTCGCTCACCGTGAAGAAATATAAAACCGGCTGCAGCTGATATTTGTTTTTTATGTCCTGCCAGATGTCCTGGTAGGACTTTATTTTTTTGAGGTTATCCTGCATGTGCCGGGTATTGTCTATTTCAACAATATAGATATAGCCGTTCCGGGTAAATGTTGCATCAGCAACGACCTGCTTTGTTTTCGGCTTCAAGGCAGATGTTCCGAAATTGAATACCAAGCCCTTCGGCTGCTCTGCAAACTCCAAGGGAACCTCCACGCGCCAATCCACTGGGCAGTTAAAATAGAGGTAAGCATCGTTCGCCAAAAGGGTATGCTCAATAACCGGGGAGAACTTAACTTCGCGCGAGCTGCCGATCAAGTCTCTCCCAGCCTTGTTCAAATAAATGACTTTTTCAATGGAGCGATACTGGTGGGTATAAGGTGCCAACTGCGTAACCACCCGGCAGGCATTGCGGTAACCGCCGAGATCATGAATCTTTGACAGCTGGCGCACCGTCACCGCCCGCATGTTGTCGATTGTCGTTAACAGATTCTCTAGCCTTTCCTGTCTCACCGAGTATCTCCTCCATCATTTTAAACATTTGCTGATCTGTGATGTACGGCGCCTGCAGGATCCGCTTCTTTTCCACTTTGTAAATGCAACGGCCAGGGATTGCCGGCAACTTCTCAGCCCCTTCTTCATCCAGGATGACCCTGCTACCGACTGCTTCGGGGATTAGAAACGAAACCTTTGCCACGATGTTGATTTTAACTTGCGCCGGGACAGCCTGACGTGTCGGGTACTGCGTGCAGAAGATTAACCTATACCCTAACCCTCCACTGATGCGGGCTATCTCCCCAAGGGCCGCCTGGCAGAACTGTGCGTACTGTTTATGCTCTTTGTGGATTAACTCCGGCGCCAGTTCAGCTCCTTCATCTACAATGATGAATTTTCGCTTCTTGATTGGCGTGTCGATGATGTTCGTCAAGCCATGAGCCCGGAAATAAGCCTCCTGCTGTTTGATTTCCTGGACAATGGTGTTCAACATTTCGGCTGCTTCAAACAGGTCACAGGCGATGCCCTTCACCTGGGGAAGCCGAGAGTATTTATAAAACTCCAATCCGCCTTTCAGATCCAGAATATAAAACTCCACATCATCGGGATTATTCAACAGAAGCGTGGCAAATACGTTTTTTAGGAACACGGTTTTACCGAAACGAGTCGTGCCGCCCGCCAGCATATGAGGGTACTTTTCAAAATCATGATAGTAAATATCTCGCTGGTCCCGACCAACCGGCACTTCCCATGTTCCTGGTCGGATCAGTTCCTCGTTATAATTCCATGATTCGGGCAGCTTCTTGTTGAACACCCTAATTTTCAGCACGCCTTCGTATTCCCATTCGATTTCTCGATTCAGACCTTCGCCAAGGGCATCTTCTATGCTCGTCATAGCATCCGAGGGTATTCCCAAGGGCAAGCTATAAATGTACGTCGTATGGCTGTCTTGGGGGTGCTTCGATAAAAATTGAGGATACTGCTCACGATCACCCTTTTTGATGCAAATCCGCCTGTTTTCGAATATAGTTTCGATGATTTTGCGTTCGTTGCGCTTTTTCGGTATTGCGGCTGCAACTCCGATAGCAGCCGGGAGTATCAGCCATTCAAGCATTGTCATGCACGCCCTTCCAGCCGATTATTTTATCCCCATACTTGCCTTTTACTTTGCAAATGTATTTCGGGTCGTCGTACCAATGCTGACTGACTGCATAAGGTTCTGCTCCATCATCCAAATGATCCATGAATCCGTCCCAGCCACTACGATCAACAATGTCTTTGGCCTTTTCCCATTCCATCATTTCCATCGACAGTCACCCCTTCTTTGCAATCCTCTCTGTAACCCACTCTGACCCCTTCATGGTTAACGCCTCTGTCTGCTTCATTTGTTCTGTCACTGTCTCCTTCATTCGCTACGTCTTTGGGTGAATTAGTCAGTGACATATTCATTCTCTTGGTGTTGTAGTAATCTGGCTTGTTTATTTTTGTTCATTTGGATTGGAACTCCTTCGTCGCTTCGTGTACTCAGGTAAACACCCTCGCCATCTCCCTGATGAGAAAATAGAAGCTGCCGTACTTGGTGACCTCCAGAACCATCTTGACTGCTGTTTCATTTATCCGGACGCCGGCATTTTGCAAAGTACCAATCAAAAACAACGAACCGCCAATTGCGCCAATTCCGACCAATCCTGCTGTGAATGGATCCATGATGTCATCTCCTTTGTCAGTGATTACTTCAGTGTATGGGCGAATCTACAAATATTGCTTGTCTATTAACATTTAATTTAATTTTTATTACCAAAAACATTAAAAGGAATTTAACTTATTGTGCAGAATGGTAATACCAAAGAAGGTGATCTCATATGTTTTTCAATAAAATAGCCTACTGGGCCAGTGAAAAAGGAATTAAGCATAAATACCTGGCGGAAAAATGCGGAGTGTCTGAACAAACGTTTGTCCGGTGGGTGAAAAATCGGACGCAGCCGGATCTGCGCCAATCGTTTATACTCGCACGTGAACTAGGAATACCGTTAGACAGTCTCGGGGAAATGAATGAGGAGTAATTGTAGGCATTGCGCCCTAGTTGGCAACCATGTAAGATTAAGGAAATAACACGAACAGAGAAATAGGGGGAGATTTGGTGTTTTTATTAGCGGTGATCTTGTCATTACTCGTTCTCATTGCAGGAGTGGTTTTAGTAGTTATAAAGGGGACGAGAAAACTGGGAGTAGGCTTCTTGATTGGCGGAGGGTCTCTGTTAGTTCTATCCCTCATTATCGGAGTGGTCGCTTTTTTCATGTCGCCTGATATTGAAGGATACAAAGCAGATGCGGCAAGTTACACATTCGTCCAATTCGCGGACGGTGAAGTAAGTGGTTCTTCAAAAGTAAAATTAACTGGTGAAGTTGATTCAAGTGGCGAAATCAAACTTAATGATACCTTCGTCTTAGCTGATAAAGATGGCCTGTATTACATTTTAAATGATATTGAAAATAAGGTTTCTTTCAAAAAAGGGGACGTCATAACGGTCTATGGGGTATATGTAGGGGATGATTCCACAACAGGGTTCCCGAAAATACAGGCAAAAGTAATTGAAAAGGATTTTGAACGTTAAGCATGAGGATAACCGTCAGTATCGTGTTAAATTCAGCAGAAGGCCGTTCATTAAACTCAGCGACCTATGGCGTTCCCGCCAACTATAACCCGGCACAAATAGGCTTGCATGCTGTCTTGGGCAAGGTGAGAGATTCAAGTGTCGAGGTTATGCCCGAAAAAGTGGAGGTGGCTGGCGAGGACGTCACCGAGGATGTGCTGCAGTTGTACGCGACTTACCACAAGGATAGATTTCATGAATTGGATGATCAGCTTCCTTTTTGAAGAGGACCCGGCAAATCGCCGGGCCTTTTGTTTATTTCTTCTGCTCCCGGAACATCATTTCCCATACCTCTTCACGAGTTACAGGGTCTTTCGGTCGCTGTCCGTCGGAAATCTTTTGTTCCACGACCCACTTCTGCGCATCTGGAAAGGCGCATGTCTGTTTTTTCTCTGCCACCGTTTGTGCCTCCTTTATTACCGATAATCCAAAGAATTCTGCCACACCATCCGCAATTCCCCGGCCTGCTGCAGCCAACACCTTGTCATCCCGCAACTTTTTAATGTCGATGGTGCTGTCCATATAGCCGCCCTCTACTAAAATGGCCGACATCTTGGATTCTCGGCACATATGAAGATCCTTCTTTTTTAAGCCGCGGTCTCGCAGACCATACGCTCCGACAAGGCGCCGCTGGACAATACCGGCCAATCGCTCTGCGGACGGCCAGGAGCCGAGATAGGTATATGTCTCTGTGCCGGAATGAGAGCCCCATACACCTTTATCTGCGTTGTGGTGAATGGAGATCAGCAGATCTGCGCCCCATTGGTTTGCCTTGTTGGTCCTCGTTTTGAGAGGGACGTCCGTTTTTCCAGTCGGATCATCCAAGCGCAGCACCTGGAAGCCGTATTCCTTTAACCGCTGAATAGCTGCAACGGCGACTTTATCATTAAAGTGCCATTCATACTCCCCGGCCGGTGTCCGTTTGCCAGGCGTGACTCCAAATCCGCCATGCCCAGCATCGATTGCAATCTTTTTCGGCATGTTATTTCAGCCCCAATCTTTTTAACTCTTTTTCCTGCACCCTCGCCTTTTTTGTTATAACAAAGGTATTTTTCCATACACTATAGAGCAAGATTATGAAGGGGACAGCAGCGGACAATACCCCTACGAACCCATCAATGCTGTCCTCATTAAACCAATCAAAATGTACATTGATCGTACCCAAAAATAAAAGGACCGCCGACAGCAGTCCTCCAAAAAGTGCGAAATATTGTTTTAGTTTGTCTGCATTCATTTTAATTGCCTCCTCATTTTGTAAGTAAATGAGCGATAAGGTAATAGATCGCTCCGCCCCCGCTCGCCAAGACCACCAGACCGCCGCCAGCCTTTAATAGAATTGTTGTCACCTTATCCCATTTGGTAAGTCGTAACTCATGCCGCTGGGCTTCCTGCGTTGTACTCATGGCCATCGCATCATGAACGATGCCGAATAACCTGTCCGTATTTCTCTCCATCGTTGATCGTGTTTCCCGCGCCTCCGACATAACAGTGTTTTCCAACCGGATAGCATTGTCCTCCAGCAGCTTAATCCTTGCCTCCTGCCGCCGGTCACTCTCCTCGAGACTGGTAAGCCGCTCCCCGTGATTGCTGATCGCATCGTCATGCTCACGCATTTTGTCGTACATGCTAAACGGCTCCTTTTCCTTATCTGGCATACTCACTCCCCCTTTTACTTTTCCCTCTCTATAAACAAAAAGAACGCCCGCGGGGGACGTTCTTCATTAATTAGTATATTTCTAGTCTTCCAAGTACAAATGCGTCAATTGCACTTAGTTTCGCCCTCCATAGCGGAAAGTCAAAATTATCCGGCTGTGCTTTAACGTTTTTCATATGAATAAAGTTAGGTTCTTGTTTTGAAGTGTCTTCAGGAGCTTCTCCTCCCACTTTTCGTGCTAACTCTCCAAACAGCTCTTGAAACTTTTCTCCTAACCCATACTCATCGTTTGATTGACCAAAAGTTTCTCCTATTTGACTCAGGTACTCTTTATAAGAAATTAGCTCCCCAGTAAAGCTTCGACCTCCTACGATTACAGTTACCGCTATCGAAAAATCCGTCTCATTAACAGCTGAGATCAGAGCTCCCAAAAGGTAGTCTTTATTCTCCATATTTCTCACCTCCCTCTTCATGTCACGTTTCCAACATTCAACATAAGAGGGCATAATTCCTTCTTCTTCCTGAATCTTTTTAACTACTTCAAATCTAATCTCCCCCCCCATTCAAGCTATTGTTTTTTCTTTGATATTGTTAATACACTAGACAAACAAAAAAATATCCAAAAGATAAACCACGTTGTTAACCATGGATGTTCATAAATCATTTCCATTTGTTTATCCACCTTTCCGTATTTTAGGTATAATTACCTTTTGAAGGAGGTGAGAAGATTGACTGAAATAAATTTATTTCCAAAGTTCTTAGATAATGCACTAACCCCAGTCGCAACATCTGTTGGCAGCACACTCTCATCTGTATGGGATATAGTATTTGGGAATGTGGAATTATATTCACAGAAGCTTGAACACAAAAGATTGGTTGCACTAAATCAATTTAAACAAGAACTAGAGGATAAAGTATCCGCAATTCCTGAAGAAAAACTAGTTGAACCGCCACTACATATAATTGGTCCAACTTTAGAAGCTTCAAAGTTTTATTTTGAAAATGAAGAACTTCGTTCTATGTTTACTAACTTGGTAGCATCATCGATAAACAATGATAAAACAAAAAGCGCACACCCATCTTTTGTTGAGATTATCAAGCAACTTCACCCTGACGAGGCTAAAATCATTAAACATATTGCCGATGGTGCATTTCCTTTAATGGATGTATTTGCCTCTTACTCTGACAACGGTATCGTTCCTGTAATTCAAAACTTCAGTGATCTTGGTGATACTGCGAATTGTGTTAATCCATCTTCAATAACTAGTTATCTAAATAATCTTTCCAGATTAGGGTTAATAACAATATCAGATTCTCGATTACTCGATGTAGAATTTTATAATTGCTTATCTGAACATCCTGTAATCGACATAGCAAAGCAGAGAGCTACAGCAATGGGAGATAAAGAACCTAAAATTGTAAAAAAACATTCAAGAGTAACTGCTTTTGGTGTTGAGTTTTATAAAACATGCTGTATAGAGACCGTTTAAACCGTCACTGTATAGGTGGAAACTTTATGCATGTTAATCATAATGCTTTTTTGCTAAAGAGACTGAGAATCGGTCTCTTTTTTTAAACTGTATTTCCTTATCTCACAATTTCATTCCGCATCCCTGCAAGCTCCTGCTTGATCTTGCTGATTAGTGTCGGCCGGCTGAACCCGAATGTCGCTTCAAGCTGAAAGCCGGAAGGCTCATAAATCTCCTTCACTTCTGTGATGCGGCTGTCCATCGTGATGTCCCAGCCAGCATTCTGCAGAGTAACGATGTCGCCCAGGTCCCAATCCTTTTCATAAACGAAAGTGGACTCGGTGAGGATCTGTCCTTCCAGAAACAATTCTTGCTGCAGTTCTGCCAAGGCGTTCTCGCCCCGATTGGTCAAGTCGCGCACAATATCAGCGACTGGCCGCGGCACCGGTTCTTCATCATCTGTTTCCTCTGATACATCCCTGGCATCCACAAACAGTTCTCTGCGGGCAAGACCTGTCGCCTGCCCTAACTCAACCACACGGCGTTCCACGCCCTCACCCTGCCCGGCGACATAAGCAGTGTTCTTGTAGTTCAGATCGCTGTCCACGAAATGCATGTTCTTGATGTTATCGAACTGCGGAGAGAAAATGACCGGTGAGTGATCGTCTTGATTAACAGATAGGTCCCTGCCTTCATACGTCTCGAATATCCACTTCTGCAAATCGTAGTCAATTCTCGTTCCCCAGCCGATACCGGAGAGCATGGAGATGTCGGCCAGTTCCTCCGCCAGATTCTTGAAACGAGATTGCCAGTCTACATGAGGGCCACGTCCGACATCCTGCTCGATGATTAATTGCTGGACCTTCCGCCTGGCGTCAACCGGACTGACCACATTACGATTTACATAATGCTTCATGACCGTTTCGGCTGCTGCTGCCCGATTGTCATGTGATGTATGAGCAGGCGGCAAAGTAAGGCGCTGGCCGGTCACTGCCTTTAGTTCCAGCGCCTTGATCAGCCAGTTCTCTGTCGCCTTCCCCTGTTCATCTAGTTCAATTTCCCGATGGACGATCTGATAGGCTTTATGCTTGTCCCGGCCGACTACAATTACATTCCCCTTTTGCAGGGTGTCGGTATAGGCTTTGTACCGATTGATACGCAGCTCCAAGTCGCCGATGCCATGCCAAGAGCGCACAAAAAAGAGAGATTCATAATTCGAAATCTCTCCAAGCAAATCGATATTTGGTGTGAAAATGCGGATGGGTTTCAGTTTAATCGCCTGCCTTTTTCATATAAAATACGCCTAGTTGGCGCTATACTGTTCCCCTGTAATTTCCTCGTATTGCTCTGGCGTTATCGCTCCAAGCTTGACGTACTGCTGCAATTGATCTTTACGACACCAGTTCTTTTCATACCTCATTTTCAATGATTCAAAGAGAGTCATAATGAATTCGCCCCCATTTCAAGCATTAGTAATCGGATATCCATGTCTGTGATCTGCTGCCCTTGTTGAATTGCTTCTAGTTCTCGCTCGGTCATTGATTGACCGAGGAGTTCCGTGTCTGTTGGTGGAGTAGGTTCAACTCTTGTTATTTCGTCAATTTCCTCTTGTGTCGCTCCTTCCTCCCATTTCTCACCATCCCATCGTGGCTTATGAAAAGGCAAAGGTTGAGGAAGTTGAACAGTTATCATGCCTTCCGGCTCTTCTTTATCGTCTACCAAATATCTTTCGATAATAAAGCCCTGTTCATCTAACTCATAAGCGTGCTTCATAATATCAGTCCCTCCCATCAGTTATACGCTCTGAACGTTGCGAAAATAGATGTTCCCGCAGGGGCGGAAAGAGCTGCCGCTACCTCCCCGTTCGGTCTAATGAAAATAGCACTGTTAGTTTCGTTAAGTTGCGATTGTGTGCCATACACCGTAAGATCCTTGTCGGGCCTATACCCAACGGGAAGGAACCCTACGGTAGTTCCAGCCCCTGAATTTTTGTGAACGTACCCTTGTAAATGGACTATACCAAACGGATCTTTGAAGAAAGACAACGGCTTTATTCCAGTGTAAGATGCTGGGTGTTCGTATCCGGCGTTTAATGGAAAAATAACCTCCGGCTCTAATTTCGATGTAACAACTAATTCCCATTCCCCCCACGAACCACCGACACAGGCGCGTGTGTACGTCGGTAATTTAGGGTCAGTAAATTGCACAATTCTTTGCACAATATATTGGTCATTGTGTGCGATTACCTCGCCCATAAACCACGTGTCTTCGTCATATTGAGGGGGCTGGTTTTTAGCGTTATTCCCCATAAACCACCCGTTAGTTTTGGCGTTATTCCAGTCCATAATAAGAGCGCAGTATTTACCCGATCTGCTACTCAAATGGATTTCCGTGTCCGCTATATGCCCATTAACCGCATCTAAAACAGCCTGAAGCCCCTCCGCGTCAAAATTGGGAAGAATTTTAGACCCTGCCCAACCGCATACACTCTCATTCTCCCGTTCATCTATCACATCTGAAACATTGATGTATGTCTGGCCACCGATGACCTTCACCTGGGCAACTGAAATTTCATAGACTTTGTCGGTTCTAGTTAAGACAGGCGGCACAGGCGAAGCTGAACCTACACCTTTTTTGACGAACGACCTTACATGCCTAGCTTCAGTGTTCAAATCCAGCCGAATGACTATCCGGTCAATCCGGCTCTTTCCAAGAGACTCCGTGTCGTGCGTATGTGCCAACTTTGATGTATTGGCATAAAACCTTCCCTCGATAAACGCAATGCCGGTATCAATCTCTGTGACCATATTCGAGCCATTGGTCGTCACCTTCAATTCAGCGCCGGCACCCTTCATGATTCCCGTGGTCACCAGTGAAGCAAAGTAATCTGTAAACTCCTGGGCATTATATTCCCGATCAGGCAAGCCATCATGGAGCACGGGATCAAAGAAACTAAATTTCTCTGCCATGTTATCACCTCAATTCTATAATTTTATATCCGCTTTTCTCTCCTCGTTCTTTCACAAAATCTTCCACTTCCTCGAAGTCCTCATCGCCTATTCTGAAAATATTCGACTCTACGTCAAGGTAAACCCCACGGGATTCTGTTGATAGGCCTTCCAATGTACAATCAACATAGACTTTCTTGTCGCCGTATTGTTCAATCGCTTTTTGTAAATGGTTAATTAACTCTGTTGCTAACAAATGCTACACCCCCAAAAAGAGATTTCTATATTCCACATACACATCCGGCTTGCCGCCCTCTGTAATGAAGGAAAGCCGGTTCTCGCCCACATCCAAGCTGAAGAATGACGAATCCAAATCGATATAGCCCATTGCGTTCATCTCCACGCCGTCTGGCGCAACTATGCGGACAGCCTTTTCGTTGAAGCCTGTCGTGATCACCAATGAATACCCTTCCGGAATCGTCCGTTTGACTCGGATAAATTCACCAGTATCAACCTTTGTAATTTTCGGGTTGATGGACTCTCCTCGGAAGGTAATCTTCACAGGTGCCGGAGCATGTCCTCCATTGATCAGCGTTCGCATGTCTCCCCGTGCGGCAAACGAAACCGGGAACGAAAATGGAAAGCTGAAATTCGAAACGTAGTCCTCCAGCTTGACGTTTGTCGGGTTGATGTCTTGCCAGTAAGGTGATGGGCAGAGTAAGTTGATCAAGGCGATTTGATAAGTCGGGCCTCTCTCCCCAGGGAACTTGGGTACATGCTCGCTAACGGCTTCAATTTCCTTGGTAGTACGTTCATTTACATACGTGAGCTTTCCCCTTAACTTTGGATTGAAGATGCGGGCAAGCTGCTCTCGCTTCGATGAGATGTCCTCCCGGCTCGTGCCTATAACTGAGATTTGCAAGCTAATGTGCCGCACACCCAGCAACGTGTCAGTAAGTGTTGATCCATCTTGAAATGGAGATTTCTGCAGTTGCATTTCTGCTTCTACATCTCCTAGCCCCTCAATGCCAGATAATAAAAAAGGCGGACGATGCGAAAACTCGACCGTCTCACCTAGACTGTTTGTATAGATAAGTTTTTGCACCGTCTCACCTCCAGTTATAAGCCAATTCCTGCAAAGCTCGCTTCTGCAATCGAGCGTCTTCTGATGGGGTCGGCTTGGTGCTGTAGAAATTATTTTCCTGTTGGATTATGACATCACCTTTACGGCTGTCTCCAGGAACGTCAGGCACAGTGCCTTTGAAAGCTGCACTAATAACTGTCGCAATCTGATCCATGTAAGGAATATTGAATGCTGAAACACTTGGCATGCTAAACTCACCGACAGGCTGAATCGCCGCCATTGCCAGCTTCTTGCCCATGTCTGTGACAGCCTTAAGCTTAGCGCCCATACCTTCTTCAAGACCTTCACCCAAGAAGTTACCCATCTCCATAGTAACTCGGGATGGAGATTTGATTTTTAATGCGTCCCGCATCGTGGCAGCGACAGAATCGGCAATAGCTCTCGCCTGTCTTATCAAAGGCCCTTCCATCTGTTTAATGCCGTCCATCAAACCTCTGATTGTATCGTTGCCAATGCTGGTCATACTGGCATTCATGGCTGTAAATTCAGACGTTGTACCGGTCCGAATCTGCTTGATTTTCTTATCCCATTCAACCCGCAACTTTTCTAACTGATTAGCAGAGTTGGTATGAAGTTCACTAATCTTCTTGTCTGTATCCTTTCGGAGACCCTCAAGTTCGCTGGTAGCCTGACGCCTGGCCAATTCATTCTTGGTTTTCCATAACCCCGCGTATTCCTGCAACTGCTTGTCCGTTAAACGGTTAAGAGCATCAACTTCGGCAGCAGCTTTCGGGCCCATGGCACGAAGTTCATCCAGTAGTCCCTTGTCGATACCTTTTTCTGCTAACTCCTCAATATTGCGGGCCCATTCGGCAAACACTACGATTTGACTCCGTAGGTTTTGCATCAGCTGGACCCCACTAACATCTGAGCGCTCTTTTAATTCATCAAATATGCCTGCGAATGAATAAAGAGAATTCGTCCTGGACGCCAGGGCATTTTCGTACTCCTGATTGAGCTTTTTTTCATCCTCGATCAGCTTCTGATTAACTTCCCCGACTTTCTTCAGATACTCATCGTTTATTTTCACCATCTCGTCGTTGATGTTTTTCTTGGTGGCAAGAACAGCCTTGTCAGCTTCAATCCGTTGCTTTGTGCCTTCATTATAGCGACCTTGTACCCGTTCCCATGCAGCAAGTTCTTCCATGAGGGACATCTCGTTGGTCTGCTTTCTTGCGGCGATCCAGTTCTTTGAAAACTCAAAGGCTGCCTTTTCTTCCTCCTCTTTTTTCTTGGCCGCCTCTTTTCGTAGCTTTTCAAGCTCCTTGGCGGACGCTTCCTGCACCTTCTTGATTTCAAGATTGACTTTTCGCACCTGATCAGGAGTCTTCGCATAGTTCGCTCTGACGCTCTCCAACGATTTAATGTAAGCCGTGGCGTCAACCTCGTCCATTTTGAACTTGTAACTTGCGCCATCCATTGCTTCCTTGAATCGTTTCGTTGCAGCTGTGGCGGCTTTCTTGGCTGCTGCTTCTGCAGCCTTTTGCTTTTTGCTAATCCCTCTTGCAAAACCTTCTCCTGTGTCTTCCCCAAGTTTTGTTGTCACTTTGGACGGTGACTGGATATTAAGAGCAGCTTTAATAGTTTTCGGAATAGAGTTTGCAATGTTGGAGACCTTTGTGGAGATATCCTTTGCTTTGCTCTCTATCCCATTGATCAACCCTTGGATGATGTCTTTTCCGATTGAACCCAAGTTGATGCTTAGAAGGAACTTCTCTGCCTCGTTCCACTTAGCAACGACCTTTCCTTTGGCTTCGCCCATTTTTGTTTCGACAGCTATTTTCAAATCGTCAAAAGTGCGACTTCCGATAGTTTTAATCTTTTCAATCTTTGCAAGGGTGTCCGCTCGCATCTCCTCTGCCTTGCCGACAGCACCATCTTTCATTTCCTTAAACTTCTGGGTAACACTTACTGCCATTAAGCCAGACTTGACTCCCATGTCGGTGGTCAGTGCTTCCCATTTTGTTTTGATTTCGCCGGTTGCCCAATTCACCTGGTTAACGTGCTCCTGAGCTTGAGCCTTTGCCTCTTTGATAACATCCCGATGCATAGATTCGGCATGCTGAACAACTGTGTCACGCTGCTCTTTGGCGTCCCGCATCCACTTCTCGGCCACTTCAGCAGAAATGTCATTCGACTCGTCTCTAAGGCGGATTATTTCAGCGATAGTTTTTTGGTATTGCTCCTCTGCCTCTTTTACAACCTGATCTTTTTGTTTCAAGGAATTTTTTACAACGGCTGCTGCCTGTTCTGAGCTTATCTTCTCCGATTCTAATTTCATTCGCTCCAGGATCGCCTTTTGCTCAGCTTCGGACTCACTCATCACCTTCACTGCAGTGGTTTTCATTCTTTCCTGTATGGTGGCGATGACTAGTTCTTCACGTTCTGTAAGACCACGTTTTTCATCCGACGCTTGCTTCCATATTTCATTAATCCTTTTCTGCCCTTCCTCAACACTCCTGGCTTGCTGATCTTGAGACTCCTTTACGCTGGCAACAATTTCGTCCTTCTCCCTTTTGGTAAGAGAGATCGAATTGCCCAACATCTCCTCAATGGAGGCAATTCTTTCGGCGTGGCTTTCTTCCATGCTCGATTTGATCTGGGCAAACATCTCGTTATAAGTGCCTGTAATACTGTCCGCCATCTCTTTGGTGACTCTCTGCTGGCTCCAGGCAAGCTGGTTTACGGCAACAGTTGCTTTCTCATCAAGCTCGAGATAAGCTCCAACTGCTTTCTGAGTCGCTTCCGATACTTCATCACCAAATACCTGCGATTCAAAGGAGGCCTTCTGCATGTGCTTATATAAAGCAACCCCTCCGACCGTGAGTGCGGCAAGGGCAGCTATACCAATTCCCACAGGGCCGGTCGCTACAGCTAGGGTAGCCGTACCAAAACTACTCATTGCCGCCGCTAATCCGCCAGCACCCCCAAAGGCTATGGAGGCTGTTCCTGCTGCAGTGATGAGGCTACCTACACCAGTAGCAATCGAACCAGTAACGGTGAGAACTGGACCAGCTGCTGCAACGAACAGTCCTAGTTTAAGGACCATTTCCTGCGTTTCTGTCGACATCCCTTGGAAACGTTGGGTCCAATCCTTCGCAACGTCGATGAACTTCTGAGCGTGAGGAAGCATAACCTCTCCAAACTGAATGCCGAGATCCTTGACGTTGTTCCATAGAATCTTAATCTGGGAAGCTGTTGTCTTATAGCGCTCTGAGGCCTCGTTGGTAAGTGCGGTGTTTTCCTTCCACACTTGGTTACCCAGCTCCATCGAGTTGCGGAAAAGATCACCGGCTCCACTCGCTCGGAGTAATGCGTCTCGGACTCGAATCTCGGACAGTCCAAGATCGTCAAGGGTTTGGAAGACGTTCTCTCCCTCTTTCGACATCCGCGCCAGTCCCTCGATAAAGGTAATAATGGCTGTTGCCGCATCCTCCTTAAAGGCCTTTTGGAAATCTTTTGCGGACATACCTGCGACATCAGCAAAACCCTTGATCGATTTCTCTCCTGCTGAACTGGCGAGCGCCATCTCGATCATAACCCGCGAAAATGCGGATCCTCCGGCCTCTGCCTCAATCCCAACAGATGATAATGCTCCTCCTAGGGATAAAATTTGGGCTTCGGACATACCGACCTGATGGCCAGCACCCGCTAACCGGAGAGACATTGCTACGATCTCCGACTCTGTTGTAGCCAAGTTGTTCCCCAAGCCAACAATCGTCGCACCGAGCCGATCAATGTTCTCCATCGGCATCTGGGTGATGTTGGCCAACCGTGCGAGTGCAGTAGCTGCCTCTTCACTGCTCATGTTAGTCGCTACGCCCAAATCGACCATGACGCGGGTAAATTGGAGAATATCCTCTCGCTTTATTCCGAGCTGTCCCGCTGATTCGGCAACTGCTGCTATTTCTGTGGCAGCTGCCGGGATCTCTTTTGCCATGTTCCGGATGCCTTTTGACAAGACTGCAAACTCGGCTTCCGAAGCGTCGACTGTTTTCCTTACACCGGCGAAAGCTGACTCAAAGTCCACGGCGGCTTTGAAGGCAGCTACGCCCAGACCGGTAACTGGCAAGGACACTTTGGTAGTCAGCGATTTCCCGACATTGGTCATTCCCTCGCCGATGCCCTTCAACTTGTTGCCAAATTCCTGCATTTTGAGTCCGGCCTGCGTAAAGCTACTGGACTGCTTCTGAATCTCTCCATTCAATGACTTCAACTGTGCCTCTGTCTTGTTCATCTGGGCGGCAGCATAGTTGTATTGCGTGGCCAGCTTTTGCGTTGCCGCATCATCGGCGCCCTTTGTGCGGACCGACTCTTCATACTCCGCCTTCAGCTGGGATACTTTCTGCTTCTGGGCCTCGAAAGTCCGGGTCAAAACATCAGACTTCGCCCGCATGCCTTCAAGTGATTTCTCGAAATCTTTCCCGCCTGACTTGGTAAGGGCCAGCTCGGATTTCAGATTTTTAAGATTCGCATTCACGCTTTGCATTGACTGCGTAAAAGAAGCCGAATCAAGGGACAAACTGACTTTTAACGCGCCTACTTCTGCGATGTTCCTCACCGCCTTTCCAACTTACATGTAATCAAGCTGATCGATATAGATCGGTTCTGGCTCCATTAATTCAAAGAAAAAATGGACATCCATCCGATCAATATCGGGCAGTGTCCATCCTTGTTTTATTAGTTGCAAATACCATCGTTTTAAATTTTTATACGCTTGCTCGAAAGTTACTTTTTTTCCGGTTGTTCGTTTCCCTCATCTTTGCCGCCATTGACAACAAATTTGAATATCGTGTCCATAAGCTGATCACTAGGGAGTCCATAGTAAAAATCATCGACGGTGAATTGATTTTCAAAAGTGATCACTACCAGTTCAACCAACTTGTCGAGATCGTTCGCGGTCAGGTCTGCGAAGTCCATTTTGCTTCGGTACTCCAGAAACTTTCTCCAAACAAGTGCGGGGACAAATGGGGCAACAAATTTCTGATCTTCACCATTGATTCGTAGAGTGATATTCAAGTTATTTTCCTCCTAATTTTTAATTAAAGAAAAAAGGCAGCACGTGGCTGCCTTATACGATTGGTGCTGTGGCCGGCTCGTAGACTTTATCGAACCATCCGTTTTTCACTTCATCTGTGACTTTGGCGTTATCCGTATCAACACGCGCTCTCCATTTTCCATCCTCGCGAGCCATAAACTTGGCTGTGATGGTCGGCGTCTGGAACTCCACGTTTTCGCCTTTGGTGTTGATGGTTTCTGCCGGCGTCGTAAATTTGCCTTTGTAGTACCAGGACAGCCGTTTGGCGCCATTTGACTTCGTGGCAGCAAAGCCGAGGGCAACATACGGTGCCACATCATCGGTGCTATCTTCAATGACGCCTTCTGAGTTAATCTTCTTTCCGAGAAGAAAAGCGTAATCTTCGTCGGTCAGCTCCGTGACGCCAATAGAAATATCAATATCTCCCTGAGTCTCTGCTACCTCAACCGCCCTGTTGTCTCCGTACAGGGTCGCTGTGTTTGTGTTAGGTGTTACCCCGATAGAAGTCAACGGCTTTAATTTCCTCGGCGTCTCATACGTTCCGTCGTCATTCATAACAGCTGCATATAATTGTTCAATTCCTGTGATTGCTGGCATTTGTATCAGTCTCCTTTTTCAATTTCATATCTTTTATTTCAGGTTCTTCACTATCGTCAGCCCACAACGTTGCAGTCGATATATTCCAGCCCCGTTTTCCCAACTCCTCAATCAGGTCATCATCAGAAAAACGGCTCAACCCCTCTACTTCCCGCAAAGCACGGCCAGTTTTCTTCGCTTCACGTTGGACGGCTTTTAAACCTTTGAGTGCCTTGGAAACATCGAGGTCAATCTTTACTAATGATTTCGCGATCGTTTTACCTGTCTTTTCAGCTTGTTTGCCTACTTTTCTAGAAGCTTCTTTAAACTGTCCGATTTTGTAGACATCTATAAAAGCCCCTTGGCACTTTGGACAAATCCTTATTTCGCTGTAACCTTTTTTGGATCCTCGAACCTTTTCACGATGTTCGCATTTCAGACACTCGTACAATGAATTTGTGACTATTTCATTGTCTTTTATGCTTTCGATTGATTCGCTTTTCTCAGCCATTCAAATCGTCTCCTTTGCATAAGAAAAACGGAACACCACTCGGTAGTATCCCGTTTCCTCTTCGTATTCATCGAATTTTGTGATTCTCATAAATCCTGCTTCTGTCATCACCCGGAAGATTTCCTTCGCCATAGGATCAGGATCCCGCTTGGTGAAGTAGTCGACCTGGTACGAGTATTTCGTTTGGTACTCCCGGTTGTCCGCATGGCGACCTGGATACTCGTTGTAAGGGTAAAAGACGATGTATTCTGCCGCAGTTCCAGGCTTCCGCAGGCGACCGACAGGCAGGCCTGTTTTGGTAAGAGTTTGATAGACGAATGTATTCATATTCCCAGCTCCCGTTTCACCGAGTCAGCCATAATCCGTTGAACGTCCGTTGAATTGCGCTCAAAAGTCGGAGCGAGCCACGGCCGAGGTGGAATCTGTCGCTTTGCTCGCTTGTTATAATAGCCAAACTCGATGAAACGACCATAGAAACCTTTAGCAGAAGGCCCTATTTCGATGCGTCCTTCTTTCACCGGCGATTTTTCGATGGACTTTTCCAACTGACCGGTATCATATGGGACCTCAACGGAAATTTTGTCGAGTAGCATGTCCGCCGCTTCATTCAGTGCCTTTTCTTCGATCTGCTTTCCCTTTTCGCCGATCTGGTTGAGTTTTCGAATCAATTCGTCCATACCCTCAAACTGCATCATCCGCATTCACCGCCTTGCAGTACAGCGTTATCGTCTTCTTCTGACCGTCATCGTCCTCCATGTTGATGATTTCATGGTCCACGCCTCTCCAACGGACTCGCATACGGCTGTTAAGGTCTTTACGGTACCGAATCTGAAACATGCGGTTGTTTTCCAAGTTCGTACCTGCCGCCTCATAAAAAAGACGCCCCTTCAGCGTTTTGAGGGACGCCCATACCGTCTTATGCTCAGTCCAATCGTCGTTGACAAAACCGCTGTCGGAGACGCCGCCTGGTGGATGCAGAAAGGTAATGCGCTGATCAAGTTTGCCAGGATCCATGTTTACTTCTTACCTTTTTCCTTGTCGGCGGCCTTCTTTTTCTCAGCGTCATCTTCCTTTTTCTTTTCCTTGATTTCTTCGCCAAGAAATCCGCCATCCTGGAGAAATTTGACCCGCTTGGCGTCATCGGATTCGTATTCCGCCCCTTTGGCCCCCGGCTTGCCTGGATCGTATCGGCGCTTGGTCTCCTTGTCGGTAAAAGATTGTTTAACTTTATATTTCTTCACTCAACCCACCTCCATAAGATTTGAGTTGCAGCACGATGGTCTGCAATGATTGTTCCAGTGATTTTACATTCAGATCCTTGCTGAAATTCTCGAAATGAAGCAAGACGTGAACGCAGACCGCTGTTTGGTACTGCTTGTTCTGCGGCAACGGAAGCACGCCAGAATTAAGCAGATACTCCTCAGCGTTGGAAACGAGCAAAGAGAGAACGCTGTCGCTCTCTCCCCCGTCAACTTTCAGATAGCTTTTTACGATGTCGAGCATCTACATGCTCCTCTCTTATACTTCCGGAATAGCGCCTGCAACTTTGGCAATACGGAAGGCAGATTTAAGCTTAATCTGGTGATCGATATACGCTGTCAGGACGAAGTCCTCGATGCCTGTGCGCACGTTTTTGTCACGCTCATACAAAACGTCAAGGTCATAGTTGAAGTGCGAGTACGTGAAATCTCCGACAATTGGTTCAGATGCAGCATCCACAAATTCTACTTTCTTACCCCAGACCGCTTCGGGTGGAGCAGAAAAGAAGGAAGAATTCCCATTGCTGAGGAACTTCACAACCTTAGTAAAATCAGTAAATCTCATTACAACGGATGCATTTTCCCGATAATCCTCATGCAGGTCGGCAAGTGCATTTACAACAGCTTCGTACAGGTTTTCTCCTTCTACGATTTTGATTGCAGTTGCACCAGTTTGATAGAAGGACATATGCTCTTCGCCGGCCTTTGCAGACTTAGTAAAAGCAACCTTTTTCTCCTTAGCAGCTAGTCCTGATTCGAGAGCATTCTCAACTCCTTGCACAAGATTCACATCTGTACCACGAAGAACAGTTTCAGAAACAGGAGCAAAAACTTTAAACTTATGGCGCCCGAACTTGACTACATCCCCGGTAACCTCCATCTCCTTAGCCGTCTCTGTATCTTTGATAAAATCGTCATCGTCCAGTTGGAAGTTAAGCTTAGGCACTTCCAAGTTCATCAAGTTTGTGAAGGTTGAAAGTCCGCGTAACGGGTTCTTTACCTGCGGCTCCATCAACAACTCGTTTGACATCGTAGTCGGGAGGAGTTTTTCCCCGCCAGTATTATTTCGGTCGCCGAGCGCCTGTCGGACTTCAGCTGATACCGGTTGCTGACGAATTGTTGCTCTGATCAGTTCAGCTTTCGCCTTAATCTTCTGCTGCTTCGGATCCGTGATGTTTTGCAGGCTGTCCTGATTTTGAAACTTTGCCTTCTGCTCGGCCTCCATTTGGTCGTGCTGCTCTTTGATAACGTCGAAGCGCATTTTCAGGTCATCTCGGGACTTCTGCAGCGCCTGAAT
Organism: Lederbergia sp. B243.17; assembly: GCF_057657925.1. Taxonomy (NCBI): domain Bacteria; kingdom Bacillati; phylum Bacillota; class Bacilli; order Caryophanales; family Bacillaceae; genus Lederbergia; species Lederbergia sp. B243.17. The sequence goes on along the minus strand of NZ_JBWBKF010000034.1, from coordinate 52,324 downwards.
GTCTTGCATGGTGGCTGTAGTATCAATGGCTTTTTGTGAGAGTTCGTCCTCAGTCTTCTGCAGCTGCTGACCGATTGTGGCCAGGTTCTGTTTCATTTCGAAAAGTGTCTTCCGTCCGAAGAATTGGATATCCAGTTTCAGTTGTTTCGGCTTTGCTTTCATAAGTGTTTTCATTGAATCATTCCTCCAATAATGGTGTTGTAAAAAGCTGAATTCGCTGCCGATTCCTCGGCGATTTTCTTTCTTTCTGCCATTTCCTCGGCAGATATAACCGGTGACGGTAGGGATTGTAACTGTTTCGGCACATTTGTGTATCGCTTGGCCCACTCTTCATCAAACGCATAAGCGACTGCCTGATTCGTTTCAGTGACCACATCCACCAGTCCGTAGTCCAGACATTGCTGGGCAGTTAGCCAGGTGTCCTCTTTGAGCATTTCATTCAGTTGCTCTTCGGTTAACTTATCGCCTGCGCGATCCAGATAATATTGGCACATCGACTGGCTGATCCGCTCAATGTCATCTGCTGCCTTACGTAATTCGGTCGCATTCCCCATAGCAAAGGTCCAGGCATGGTGAATCATCATCAATGCATTGGCCGGCATGATGATTTGTTTTGAAATCATCGGCAATACTGATGCACATGAAGCAGCCAGGCCGTCTATGTGCGAAGTGATTTCCGCAGGGTGACGCTGTAGCATGGCCATGATGGCCATCGCTTCAAAAACACTGCCTCCTGGGCTGTTGATGTACAAATTGATTTGATCTACGTCGCCCAGCTCATCCAGTTCTTGTTTGAAGCTGATAGAGGACACTTCGCCGTACTCTTCCCAAGCATATTTAGTGATTTCGCCGTAAATAAAAATATCCGCCGACTTGTTACTGTTGGCAGACATTTTCATATTCCAAAATTTCTTATTCGCCTTCTTTCCCACTTGTTCCATCACCTCCTTTGGTTGTTTTCCGCCTTAGCGTCGGGTCCATCTCCAGTGGGTACATGTCCCCCGAAATCCAAAGTTCGGCAGCCTGTCCGCCTCTTGGCGGCAAGTCCTCAAGCCCCCTGACCTCATCCCGGCTCATGAAACCGTCCCGCAAGGCGTTATGGTAAAACTGCGTCCTGGCTGCTGTGTCTCCACGCAAGAGGCCGCCCAGGTTGAATTTGAAGTAATACCCCTGCTTCCTCTCCTCTGCGTTGAGCAGCTTTTTGTTGAATTCCTGCTCATACTGCCGGACGATCGGTGTGAGGGCCATCTGCACAAACTGGATCATCATCTGCTCGTTGGATGAGTAACTCTGCCCCTCGGTGTCATTCAGGAACGTTACCGGAACATTAAAAACGTTGGCCACCCGGGAGCGTGTGATCCGCTCTGATGCCAACGTGTCTGAAGCGAAGTATTTTCTTTCAATGTCATCGATGTTCACTCCGGGCTCTTTGAACAGGATCCCACCGTTCTCCTGGTAAAATCGTCTGAAATCGTCGATAATCCGCTGCCTCTTATCCTTGTCGACATTTGCGCCGTATTCCAGGATAAAGCTGTCCTTTTTCTGCATTTCCGAGAGCGAAAACTCCTGTACTGCCTTGTCGTATTTGAGCGTATTCTCCAGCACCTTGATCGGGCTTATGCCTTTCCACCGGGTCGCCCCTGTAATGTGCTTCACATGAATCATGTTCATATTGTGGAAATAGTAGGTGTGGTCGTTCCCGCGCACCTCATACCAGAGTTCGCTGTCATCCGTGTTGATGAAGGGCTCTACGTATGCCGAGTCGATCGGCACGATGGATTCCGGCTGCATCCTTATGTCACGGGAGATGACGGCATAGCCGTTCCCGCTTTCATTTCTTGCCACTTCGATTTTGTTGATCAGGTCGAAGCTCGTCATGTTTGCGTTCGGGGTGTTGATCAACACATCCGCCGCGTCGTTCATAACCATGTCGTGATTTCGGTGCAATTTTAACGGTAGTGAAGACAGCGTATTCGCCAGACGACTGACCACACTGAATATTGTTTCGTTTGTCGCCAGCTGCCCGTTATCGATGCCCCAGAACTTCCGGCCGAACCATGAGGACAGGTCAAAGCCTCTGCCTTTCCATCCTGCTGCTGCCCCGCGCACGGCTCCTCTAACTTTGTCAAACCATTTCAATATCTCACCACCCTTCAGTTGAGCATGTCGCTGACCGAGACAAATTCGATATTGCCGTCACCCGCAGGCTCGACAAGATGCTGCATCACCTCGGTATGTGCGTTGATGAATGCGGCAAAGCCATCGATTTTTCTGTAGCGACCCTGCTTTTGCGGAAGATTGTTCCGGTTACTGTCCGGCTTCATCTTCACGTTGTTGACATACCAGCGGAAAAGCCTGTTCTGGTTGAAGATCACTTTGCCATCAATGAACAGCTCCTTCGCGTCGTCAACTGCCGGCCCTAGCGTCAAAGCACCCTGCCGGACGACTTGCGTTTCAAAGCCGCGGGCTTCCAGGGACTTGTTCAGACGGTATGCTTTTGCCGGGTCGTATGTGATCTTTTCGATGGTGTATAGTTCTGATTGCGCTACAAACCAGTCCTCCAGCATCTCTTTGTTCACATATTCTCCGGGCACGATAGTCAGAAGGCCCTCTTCCTCCCACTCACGATACGGAATGTTCTCGCTGGCCTCATTGACCTTCTTCTCCGGAATCCACGAATGGGAAAGGACGAAGACATCGCCTGTGTCCAACGGAAACTCCAAGCAGGCGCTCGAGAAGTCTTCAGAGTCGGAAAGATCATAGCCACCGACACAATTTGCGCCATGCAGGGACTCGATATCAATTATCTTGTCATTCCGCTTGATCGTGCTGTAATCGAGAAATGCCTGGGCGTCCGCTTTGACGAAGAAGTTGAACTGCTTGGTGATGAAATCCGAGCGTTCCTCCGGCGTCCGTTTGTCTTTCGCCCAATCCTCAATCAGGATGTCCAAATCAAGCGAAACGCCCATGTTCGGATTGGCTTTGATCCACTCATACGGCTGTTCAAACTCATCTTCGCTGTCCAATTCCGCGATAAAGTAAAAAGTACGCTCGTCCTCGATGACGTTTTCCAGAACATCCATAGACTGCTCGTAATAGTTCACCAACGGTCCGTCCAGCTGATAACCGGCAGTCGTGATGTAAAGGATCAATGGCTGCTTACGGGCTCCGCGCGATTTCTTGATGACGTTGATCAGTTTGTAGTCCTTGAACTCATGAATCTCGTCAAAAATGCCAAGATGCGTGTTCAAACCATCAAGATTTTCACTGTCGGACGCTCTCGGCTCGATTTTTGAGATGCTCTTATCGAAGAAGATGGCATCCCGTGTTGGCCTGAACTGTTTTCTCAGCTTTGGCGACTTTTTGACCATCGCTTTCGCTTCATCGAAAATGATGCCTGCCTGTTTTCGGGTATTGGCGAGCAGATAAACGTCTGCGCCGTTCTCTCCATCCTTGCTAAAGGAATAAAGCGTCAATCCACTGACCAGTGTCGATTTTCCGTTTTTCCGGCCAACAAAAATAAGGCCCTCACGGAAGCGCCTTATGCCTGTATCTTTATGAACCCATCCGTACAGGGAACCGATGATAAAATGCTGCCATGGCTGGGCGGTCAGCTGGTCGAAATCGCCTTTTGACGGTTTGCAGAACTTCTCGATGAAGCGAATCGGCCGATGCCCCTTCTCTTCGACGAAGATCCATGGGAAGTCTTCCGTTCCCTGCCGCTTCAAGTCGTTCAGGTGGCGTTGTGCCGCCATCTTGTTTTTCTTGCTGACCTTGATTTGCCCTTTAACTGCCTGCTGGGCATACCAGGTTGTAAGCAGCTTCTCGGATGGCGATTCGAGGATATTGCCTTTCTTAATTTCCTTGTTCCGCCAGGAGATGAAGCTGATACTCTTTTTTACCTGCTCAACGCCATTAGAAATCGTCGAATTCGACATCGTCTCCACTCACCACTTTCTTTCTTTGGGCAGGCGTGAGTCCGAGCGACTTCAAGAGATTGTTCAGCGTCTGGACGGTCTTGGTCAACTCGATTGTAAGGGGATTCTTGACAAGGTTGGTCGCTTTGGATTTGTTTGTGTGTTCAAACATCAAATCCATTTTCTTGATCTCGCGGCTCAAGCGACGATAAAACTGGTGAGTCTCCACGTACAGCTTGATCAACTCTTCGTCCGATTCCTTGTAGCTTTCCCCTAGGTATTCTCTCAACATTTTTGCCGTAGGTACTGCCATTTTTGGGTTACCCCCCTTTCATGAAAATTTATCCGCGGTGTAAACGAAGGGGGCGCTCGGTCGGGCGGTGAATTGTCTGACAATTCTACCAATGGGGGGCTATGCTTTTATCACCCGAACCCGTCGTTTGCGCTTACCCTTCTCTTCATTTCCTCTGCCTGCATGCTCTTTGTTATGACAGGCGTTGCATATGCTCTCCAGATTGTCCATATCAAGCGCCTTGCTCCAGTCGCTCCGAAGCTCGACGATGTGATGGACCGCATCAGCTGGTGTGAGCCTGCCTTCCCTCTTGCATTCCTGGCACAAATACAAATCTCTCTGCAAAACAAGAAGCCTGCACTTCCTCCATGCTGCCGAGTCGTAGAAACGTTTCGCTTCTTTGTCGCGCTTATATTTGTCGTAATGTCTTTGGATTGCTCCTCACCACCTTGAAGCCGTTCCGGTGTACACATCGAACGAAAGGACAGACGCCTTCTGCCAATAGCCATACACAACCTTTGCAATGCTCCTTGCTTACCACAACCTTCACGTTATTCACTCCAAACAAGAAAAGGCACCCATCAGCTGGATGCCTTTCACACGTTTTTATTTTATTGTTTTGCTGACATCTATCTAAATCAATTGTGCCTTCAACGCTGCCATTCTTTTGTTCACTTCAACCTGCAGCGCATCCGCCTGCTGAATGATCGCGGCTGCGTCTTCTGGTTTGCTTCTGAGTTTGAGTTCCAATTGCTTCTTCTCCTTCTGCAGCTTCCGTGTTGCTTGATCAGTCGCAAAGCAAAAGTATTTCCGGCCACAATGTTTGCACTTGAAATATGTTTCCTTGATTCCTTTCGGATGCTGTTTCTCTCGGTACTTAACATCGAAGACACCCTTACAGCTATCGCAAGTAGCTTGCATCAAAGCACCTCCTTTTGATTGCTACTTAATGCATATTCCCATACGCCTCTTGTTCTAGTTTTCGTACAGCATTTGCTTCTGCAATCTCTTTTGTCTCGCCTTCTCCGGTCACCAAAATATTTCTGAACGGCGGTTCTCCCTCGTCATAAAGGTTGTGATACACAGTGCACTTGCCAGGGTATTCAAGGAACAGGAACTCCACTGCCTCACTTCGGTGTGTAATCATTATCCCGGTATCCCAATCGAGAGCTCCAACGCCAAAGGACACGTCATCAAACATTATTTCTAGTTTTGGTCTCATGGCCTTTTCCCCTGCGAATCAGCGATGACTTCCAAGCTTCTTACCATATCAGCATTAATGATCTGGCTTTCTTCTGTGACCAAAAACATCCCACCATTGATCGGAACTGGATTCAACAACCGCACATCAGTATCTGTCCTCATTACATCGACTCTGCCTGATTTCCAAGTGATGATCACTGCATACTTACTTGCGTAATTTTTCAATGACCTCTCCTCCTTGTCTACTCACTTCGACAAGGAGGACTAAAAGCCTACAGAGTTCGTTCGACATTAAGTGACAATCAATTTATCTGAGGTAGTCTAAGAGATAGTCTGCTAACAAAATTATGACAACTATAAGCAATGGGTAAAATGCAACACAGATATTTACTAACCTTTCTTTCATTTGAAACCACTTGATGTCATCTTTGAATGTAGACCTATTATCTTTTGTTGAAACGAAAAAGTCGATGTTCAGATGATTCTCTTTTCCGATGATAAGTTTCTCGTATTCCCGTTGGAACTCTTTGAACTTACCTTGCGTAACAATCTCATCTCCGGCTTCATAACGATCAATCTTGTTTATCAAAACATCAAGTTCTTGATAATTCGTTTCGAAATTCCCTGCTCTCTCTTTATAATTTTTTAAGTTTAAAAACATCGTAAAATAAGTGAGAGAAAGTGATAAAATCAACAGAACTTTTGTAGCATTAGCCTCTTCAGGCCCATCCTTACCAAGAAACCATATTGAGAGGACTAGTAATATCAAGGAGTAGAAATGGGTGATCTTCTCAAAATAATGGTGCCTCGTTCTTAATCTTTTTGATGCTTCGATCCTTGACTTTCGCGTTGATAAAATTCTGTCTTTAAGTCTTTCCAAAGCTACTTGCGAACTTGTATTGGACTCTGATTCTATTGTTATGCTATTTTTGCTCATGTGTATTTCGCCTCCCTTTGTCTAATTTTGACAAAGAGAGGTCTAAATGCCTATCTCATTCGTTCGACATTAACTGACAAAACCGCCCGGACAATCCCAGACGGTTTCTTGAGAGAAACATAAGACTCGCGTTAATTATTGCATACTACAATACTAGCAATAAGGAACTGCATAAACAATGAACACTTTATGCAACGGCAATCAGTTGAAGAATTTAACGCCATCGATGCCGAAAACCAGTACTGACAAGTCTTTGCACGCTTTTTCAATGTCTCCGAAAACGGTTCTCACTGCCACACACTGCAATGCACTAATCTCTTCCGCGGTCTTTTTGTCTTCGGAAATGTACATCAGGTGAATGGTTTCATATCTTCGTGTTTCATCCGGTCTATTCGACTGCTCACACATCAACTGGTAAACCTTCAGCATTTTATTTACAAAACGGACCATTGCCAATGTTTTTTCCTTACTCCGTTTTATCGATTCCAGTTTGAATTCGTCGGTATCAAGATCGTCCAGTTCCAATCTTTCGTCAAGCTCGTTGATTTCAAGTTTGATGTCCTGACAATGTTTGGCCAGCGCCCGGTAATTTCGAAGAAGCAGCTTAACATTGCGTAGACGGCGATCATGCTTCTTCTTCTCCTGCTTTTCTTTCTCTTTCTCCAAAAACTCCATGGCTGTTCGAGCGATGACCGCGACATACTCTTCTTTCAGTTCTCCCATGCTATATCCCCCTCTTCCTCCAACATGCCCTTAATGGCGTCCAGCAAAGCGTCCTGGCCCTTCTCTTTCCCCTGCAGCACTTCTAGGACTCGTTGGTCGATGGTGTCGTTTGTCAGTATGTGATGGACGATGACAGTCTCTTCTTGTCCTTGCCGGTGAAGGCGTGCGTTCGCCTGCTGATAAAGTTCCAGAGACCAGGTCAGGCCGAACCATGCGATGATGTGGCCGCCGTCCTGTAAGTTGAGTCCATGACCTGCTGATGCTGGGTGCGCTAGCAGAATAGGAATCTCTCCCGCGTTCCACCTGGCAATGGCATCCTCGTCATCGATCAGCGCGGCATCCTTGAATTTCTTCCGGATCCGGTCACGGTCGTGCTGAAAAGAGTAGAACACCAGAACCGGCTGCCCTTGCGCCTCCTCCACAATCTCAGCCAGCGCATCTAGTTTGCGGTTATGGATTTGCTTGACGCCCTGGTGCTCATCGTAACTCGCTCCGTTCGAAAGCTGCAGGAGTTTCTGGGAGAGGACGGCCGCAGTTGATGCCACGATATCGCCGTCCGAAAATTCCAGTATGTACTCCTTTTTCAGCTCGTCGTAAAGCGCTCGCTCCTTCTGGTCCATTTCAACAAGCAGCGTATTGTCAATCCGGTCTGGCAGCTGCAAGTGATCTTTCGCCTTCATCGACACGCAGATATCATCGATAAGGCCGTAGATGTTCTCCTCTGCTTCCGGCTTGGGTGCATACCGATAAACGATCTTGCTTTGCGGATTGTAGTCCGCCGGATAGAAGTATCGGGTCCGGAATCCTGTGATTGTCTTCCCTAGCCTTTCCCCTGAATCAATCAAGTAGATCTGACTCCACAGATCCAGGAGCCCGTTCGGTGCCGGCGTGCCTGTCAATCCTACGAAACGTTTAAAGGCTGGCCGTACCTTCCGTAACGCTTTGAACCGTTTCGAGCCGGGTGCCTTGAAACTCGACAGCTCGTCCACGACCAACATGTCGAACGGCCACGGCTCCTTTGCAAAGTAGTCAACAAGCCACTCCACATTTTCCCGGTTGATGACATAGATGTCGGCATCCTGCAAAAGCGCCTGCCGCCTCTTCTTTTCCGGGCCCAGCACCTTTGAGATGCGGAGATGCCGCGTATGCTCCCACTTGTAGACCTCCCGGCTCCATGTGTCCTCTGCCACCCGTTTCGGCGCGATCACCAACACCTTGTTGACTTCAAGCCGGTCATAGATCAGCTGCTCAACGGCCGTCAGTGTCGAAACCGTCTTGCCGAGTCCCATGTCCAAGAAGAGACCGTAAGATGGATTCTCCAATATTTTCCCGATCGCATACTCTTGGTAAGGATGCGGAACAAACTCAGTCATCTTCTTCACCCGCCCATTCTTTCATCAGTCGATCCACGCTCTCTTTGCTGTCGACCACCAAGACCGGGTGGCCGAGCTTCCAAAAGTCTCGGCTCACTTTCTCTTGCAACTTCCTAGGCTTCTCTCCCGGTCTTTTCACTTCGACAAAGAAATGCCCCCCGCCATCCAGCAAGACTAGACGGTCCGGCACTCCGGAATTTCCGGGAGAAACGAATTTCAGGCATTTGCCGCCAATCCGTTCAATGTTCGTTTTCAAGTATTTTTCGACTTCTTTTTCAAGCACCGTTTCCACTCCTTCCCGAAAGTTGAAGCGTGGGCAGTGTGGGCGTAATTGACCCTAACTCTTACGTGTATTGTATATTAGGCGTATTAGGTATATATATACCCCTATATACCTCCTATATTATATTTATTATTTTACTTAAATAAAGGGTTTACAACGCCCACACTTGGAACGAACCTCTTGCGGCTCTAAGGTTATAGGTGTGGGCGTAAGGTGTGGGCGTAACAAAAACTCTGCCCACAACGCCCACACGGTAAATTTTTACATACGCCCACGTTTCCGCGTTACGCCCACGCTAAAAAGCATTACGCCCACACCTAAATCAGGTCGTTTTCTCGTATATACGCACGTTGAACACCGTAGTGTTTTCCGAACCTTAGGGTACCCTTTGCATTCATATCGTTCGGTTTCCAGCCAGGCATGTTCCGAAGAATATCATTGATCTCCCGTCGCTCCATCGCGGGAAAACGTTTCATGTCGTTGCCCAGGCACTCGACCCACACCTCCAAGGCACAGACCCTTTCACGCAAGATGCTGCCCTCCTCCGTGTCCAAACTGTCGAACTCATCGCTGTTCAGCCACGTCCGTCTCTCTGCCGGCGTCAAGTCTTCCCAGTTCTCCGGCAGCTTTCTTTCAAGGTATTCCTGCACCATGCCAAACCATGGCGATTCCTCCATATGCGCCGCCTGAGCTTCCCGCATGAGAGCTTCCAAACGATCGTCCAGATACAGCTTCTCGCCTTCTTTGTAGTAATGCTTGGCTTCCGCCCAGATCTGGTCGATTTCAGCATCAGTCAGCTCAGACCATCTCTTTTTTCGTCTATCCGCGCTGACCGTGATAGGCCAAAATCGGCGGCCGCCTGTCTTATCTTTGATGAAGTTCGCATCATTCGTCGTGCCGAAGAACACGCACTGTCTTGGAAATTCCTCGGTATGACGACCATACGCCACCCGGAAACGATCCTCGCGCTTTGAGATAAAGTGCTTGATGGATTCAACATCCGCCTTTCTCGTCGCGGACAGCTCACCCATCTCAATGATCCAGGCACCCTGCAAGGATTCGAATGCCTCCCGGCCGGACACCCCTGGTACTGAATCGCTGAACCAACTGCGGCCCATCCGGTCGAGCAGCATCGATTTTCCGATGCCCTGGGATCCGTACAGCGTCACCATATAGTCGAATTTGCAGCCAGGCTGATAGATGCGGGCAACGCCTGCCGTGAAGGCTTTCCGGGTAACAGCCCGGTTCAGTTCTGAATCCTCGGCACCCAAGTAATCAATAAACAGGGTTTCAAGCCGCGGCACTCCGTCCCACTCCAGAGGATCCAGATACTCTCGCACAGGATGGAACCGGTGCTTCTCGCTGACAGCCTTCACAGCATCTTCCGTCTTGCCCCTGTGGTAGATATTCCAGCGCGTTTCTAGATACGTCCGGAGCCCGGAATCGTCCGAATCCGTCCAGTTTGCCGGCTCACCGTCCGGACGCCACGGCACGGGACCCAGAACCATCAGCCGGCGGGTAAATTCGTTGAAGGCGATTCGGTTTTTCAGACCAGGAGCGTTCTCGATGATGAGCACCATATTCGGAACGGTCGTCTCGAGCTCTCCCTGCTTGGTGAAGGTGAGTTCCGCCATCCATTTGCGGCGATCCTCCTTCGACTCCGGATCCGCATCACCTTCAATAATGTCGAAGTCGTCATCGATCGCGCTGATCCGTTCCTCTGCAAGTGTCTGCTTCACGCGCTCATCGTTCTGAGCAAATTCGGTCATTTCGACGAACGACGGCAGCTTGTTGATCGGTGTCCCCTGTCTTGTGTCAGCATCCTTCTCCCCGAACAGGTGGATTCTGACAAGATCGAAGCTATTGACCAGCTGACTGCCGACAGGATCCGTCCCGTGATGGGAGAAGGCGAACAGGTCGTCATCATAGACGATCAAGCCGCCGGCGGTTGACCCCTCAGCATACGTCCATCGGGTGCCTTCATCATTGAATCGCTCGTATACGTCGGGGAGAAACAGCTCAATCGCTTCTGAAATGCTGTACGCTCGGCAAAACGCCCCGACAAGGCCTTTCTTCTCGTGCGGATGACCCTGCTTCTCAGCGAGCTTTCGACGCTCCTCCTGCTGGCGCGAGGAAGTCGGCCATTCCATCGGATTCCGCCAGTCGGTGTACTTGGCAAGCACATCGTCCGGATCCAGCCAAGGCGCATCCGAATAGTCGAAGAAGTATTCAGCATCGGCACTTGTCGACGGCCAGTACATGAGCCGGTGCGGCTCGTAGGTCGTGTCGTCGAAGTAATCGATGCCGATGGTCTCCGCCACCTTTTTCCCGACTGCCACATACTCCTCTGATGTGACTGGGCGCTTGAGGGGAGCCACAAGCCGGACGCGCGGCTTCTCTGGTGTGTGCTTATGGGTCGAATACAGCGCATAGGAGCTGCCGAACAGCATGTCGATCGTGTCGATGACATCCGCATCTCCATAATCGATGTCAAGCGTCAGGATAGTCCGCACCTGCACCTGGTCCGCCTTCCGTCTGCCCCCTTTGAGCCGACCGCCGACAAAGCCCCCGACGTCTTTGATTTCTGCCTGCTGGGCTTTGGAGAACTTGCGGTACTCGGCGGCGGTCTCCTTGGTCTTCACGGTCTCGGAGATTTTGAGGAGGAAGTCAGACCAGAGCAGCTCCTCATTTTTCCACCTGGTCGACTGCCTCCCCGGAGCTGTTGCGATCCAAATGGAACCATCGTGCTGAATGCTGGATATGGAGTTCGTTTCCTGCAGTGAATTCATTCAGATCACTTCTTTCTCTTAACCATTCTTTTTCTGATAGGCTTCTTCCAGTTTGCCGATGCGCTTCTGCAAGCCTCTCACTCCAAGAGCGAGCAGCAGGTTCGACACAGTTACGGTCAGCAACACGGTAGTAATGAGGATCATTTCGTTTCACCTGCCAATGCTTTGCGGGCTTCATACCCCTCGTCTCCATCAATCGGATAAATCTTCATTTCTTCCCCCTTGACTATGGCCTTTATAGGTTGATAGGTTACTGGATTTGCGTAAAACTCCAACGCTTCCCGCAGACGGGCGTTTTCTTCTATTAACTTCCCATTCACTTCTCGTAAATGCTGTCTACTAAAAATAGCCCCAACGTTTTCATATCGCTTCTTATAATGTTCTATAACTTCTTGCTGTTCCTCGACAATAGACAAAAGCCAGTCAAGGTATTCAGTATCCTCTTTACCAATGAGAGATACGTTTTCTATAAATTTCGCCATATCTTTTAGTATCTTCCTCGCTCTTTCCAACCGTTCCGCATTCGTTTCAGTTGTCATGGGATTCACCTACTTTCATGTAAGGGAAGCCCAGAACTGCCGAATCTAAAGAGACAAAGGTAAATGTGCTGTTAGGGAATTTTTCGTTTATCAGCTCTGTTAATTTTTTTCTACGGTCATAGAACGAAATATCGTTTGGTAACAAAAAATCAATTTCGCTGTAATATTTCCCTGACGGTTTGAAGTAAGTTACGGATACTTGAAGCCAGTTAGCTTTTTCATTCATTCCTCCCCACCCCCAAACTCGATGAAGGATTCGGCGGGGTAAAAGCCTTGTAACTCCCCTTTTTCGTAAACCTCGGTTAATGCAATCACCCCAGGAACTAATCGGCCCCTGTAATCAAATCCTGTATCGCGCTCTTTAAAATCCCCCGGCTTCCTACCGATCTTCGCCCATGTACGGCGTTCCTGCTCGGATTTGATTTCTTCGCGAGTGACAGGGGTGGCTGTATAATAACGACCGCCAGGAAACGCGTGTATATCTTCATCAGGCAAGTACAAATTGACACCGGAAAGGGATGGGGGTACAGCTTTAACTTTCGCAACCCAAGTATCGCCATGATGTTCAAACTTCGCCCAGTCTCCAATTTTCAAAGCTTCCTCGACTTCATAGCCGATTCTTAATGCATCTACAAGAGTGAGCAGCGGCAAACCGTTTAGTACAGAGGAATCCACTACGTCTCCATATCCACTCCATCCTTGCGGAGATTGAGCATGTTTTCTTATAAGAGCTTCGTGCGTCCAGCTACCGTCACAGCCATTTCCATCAGTAAGAAAATCAACCGCGTCCGCCTGCTCCCTCGTCAACTTCACTTTTTCAGCCATTCTGATCCCTCCTAAACCCTTTTTCATTTACCGGTTCTGTCGCGGCACGTTCAGGCGACCATCCTAACCTCACTCGCTTCGAATAAATCCTGTGAGAAATGCCGTTCTGCTTCGCCAGCCGTCTAAAAGGATCCTTTGATTCCCCCGTCGGTGTTGTGGCAGCCTCTTCGGCAGTCCACAGATAGGAGTTGATGCGCTGGCGCACATTCTTCCGACTGACGCCGTTTTTCTCAGCTTGGACAAAGACTTCTTCGGGGATGATGGCATTTCCACCCTCCGTATATTCGATCTCAACCATTCTGCCAGCCACCCTCCGCCACCTGTTCTGCAATCGCCACAGCAACCGCTGCTGTTTGAACCAATTCCTTGAACAGGTCACCGGCATCGGACGCCTTGCTCGCCACACTCCCTTTCTGGATGGCTTGGGCTACCTCTCCGATTTCTTCAATCAGGATGGTGAGCCAGTAGCTGTAATCATGCCGTTGTTTGCCCCACAGCTTGTTCTGCCTGCGACGTTCCTCTTCCACATTGGCAAGAACGTCTTTTGTGAGCCGGTCGTCCAACAAAGACAAAAGATGGGCATTCTGCTTTTGCAATCTTTCGATTTCCTCGAAGCTGGCATTGCCATTTTCAAGATCTTCACAAGCTGAATGGAGATGATTGACCTCTTTCTTCAACTCCTCGTTTGCCTCAGCAAGCTGCCTATACTCCATGTAGAGACGTCTGTACTGATCCTCGTAATTCACAGCAGATTCTTCCACGGGAGCCGACTCTGAGGACTTGAATGACTCTTTCACATCAGTCGCAGTCACTGCCGGAACATTTTTCTCCTGCAGCATTTTCTTCCCGGTGACTTGCTCGAGCGTCTTCGCTGGGGCCCCTCTCCTCAGCCGATGCTTGGCTCGTTCTTCATCAGACAGGTTTTCATTTTTCCAGATATTTAGCGATTGGCTGTTAAACCCATAGCGCCTCATAACTCGCTGATCGTTCCAGCCGTCCTTTTTGTGTTGTGCGTAGAGTTCCTTCGTCAATTTGTGATAAAGCACGCCGTCCTTTACCGTGGTAGCCCCCATTTCAATTAGCCTCCGATTCTATTAATTTTTTCAGATACCATTCAGCTTTTCGCAAATCTTCCACGCCGCCTTTTAGCCGATACCGAGAAACATATTTGATGACGTTGCCCAGACAGTAACCGGAAAACTGTTCCGGTGTGAGCTTGTCCTGCATATAGTCGATTACTTCAATGCTGCCCGCCGTGTAATGTGATGGGTGATTCACGTTATCAGTCATCGCCGAGCACCCCTTTTAAACTGATCCTCGTGCTGCAACTGATACTTCCGGCCACTCACAAGGATGACCGTTGGCACGTCATTTTTCGTTTTCAGTACAGTCACGACAGGCCGGTATTTATCGCCTTTTAGTCTCATGGCTGGCTCCTTTCTGTATTATCCGAGAGTTTTAATTTTTAGCGACCATCGGGTTTCTAACCTGATTGACTCGACCCACTCTTCTATAGTAGTTGCATTTCGTGTTAAGACTTTTACCTTGCTCTTATCCCGAAGAACTGAATTAGGGGCATCTTTGATATTGCCAAACCTTTTCAAAAATGCTTGCTTCAATTCGTCTAAGTTTGAACAAGCCTTATTGAAAATAACTGTTTGGGGAATTCCATTCTCTTCAAATGCTATCTCTACTTTGTACTCTTTCATCTTCCATTCTCCTTCACCCTTAACATTACTTACTCACTTTCCACCCCTGCCGGATCCGTGCCTGTAGCTCATGGTTCTGCAGATACTCATACAGCCAGACCATGTCTCTGCCTTCCTGCCGGTGCAGCAGATAATACCCTGCCCGGTGCCTGCGCTTTGGACGGCGGCGGACGTTAGCCATCCGCCTGTATCTCCCGCATGACCAATTCATGTTTCAATTCGTTGTAGTCGAGCGTCTCAATCGACTCGCCTTGCCGGGAAAATAAAACCCCTGCCGCCTGCAGCCTATCCAGGATAACGTTTCTTTTCATCTCCAATTGAAGGTCCATATCGTCAGCCCCTTATCGAATTATTGGTCGGTCTTTTTTGACTAGCCAATATAACCCCGAGCTCTTCAAGAAGAGCCTCTCCCTCCGGAAGCTCCATGTCCGAGTAGATCTTCGACTGATCCAGCAAAGTTAGCTTTCCAGTTTGATAGTGCAGTTCGAACGTATCGCTTGAAGGGAGCTTGGCTTCCAAAACACCTTTTGAGCGGATCTTCTTTACGAATTGCCTGAGCAGCGTTCCATTGATAACCAGGCCGTTTGAAAAGATGACTGGCATAACAGTCGAGGAATACAGCTTCTTCCGCTTCAATAGCCAATCAATTTCATCGTTCAATCGGTAGACTTCTGAACGCTTATCTGACCTCTCGGCTTTACGCAATTCTTTTCTGAGTAAAGTAATCTTCTCCTGGATTGCATCGCTTTTTACCTTCAGTGCTTCTTTCATGTAAGCCCCTCCTAATCTTTCATGTAGAAATCCGTTTCGAATCCATCAGCGGCAAGGGGCAGCCCCTCTGCCCAATCAACCGGCTCGCCCATAAGCCTCTCAACCTCTGACAGAGCGTCTGTCCGATCTATAGGAACCTCGCAGACCACCTCATCGTGCACGTGCATGACGGTTTCAAAGCCCTCAGCTTCAAGCCGGAACAGGCTCTCCGCCAGAATGTCCCGGGCGGTTGCCTGAACAATGTTCTCCACCCATTTGCCGCCGTACGCCTCGATGCGGCTCCATTTGTTTCGGTCATCAAGCCCTAGATGTGCGACGGAATCGCGGCCGAACCGGTTCTCGACAATATGCGGCTTCGCGTAGGCGAGGCTCCGGCCGCTCGGAAGGTCGATGAACAGGAAGCCTTTCGCCTTCCGGAACGTGACCCCGTGAGTCGTTGTGGGGGTTGAATCTCTTACTGCAGCCAATGCCGCTCGGTCACAGGCATACCAGAAGTCTACAATCCGAGGATTCGCACTCCGCCAGGCATCAACCAGTCCCTGCAGCTCGGATTCCACAAGCCCCATGTCCAGAGCGCCCATTGCTTTTAGTGCCCCTGGACCCCCTTGATAGCCAAGAGCCAATTCGGAGACTTTCCCTTTCTGCCGGAGAGGCGACCCTTTGCCTATTTCCTCGATTGGAACATTAAACATCTGAGAAGCAGAAGCTTCATAAATCTTCCCGTGAGTCTTGAACACTTCAAGCCTCCACAGTTCACCTGCATACCAGGCAATCACCCGAGCCTCGATCGCTGAGGAGTCCGAGACGACAAACTTATGGCCGGGCTTCGGGATGAAGCTTGTCCTCACCAGCTGAGAAAGAATGTCCTGCCTGCTTTCGGCGTATAGAAGATCAAGTGCTTCGAAGTCACCTGCCTGGATGCATTTCCTTGCATCACGGATCCGGGAAAGGCTCATGCGGTTTTTGGTAAGGTTCTGAACCTGCACGCCGCGCCCTGCCCAGCGACCTGTCTTTGAAGCGCCGTAAAATTGGAGAATGCCGCGGATTCTTGCGTCATCGCAAACCATCGCTTGCATCTTCTTGTATTTCTTGATGGAGCTTTTGGACAGCTCCTGACGGAGCCGCAGGACGTCTGCAACAACGCCATCTGACGCTTTCAGCCATTCGGCCACCGTGTCTTTTCGCATGTCCGGCAGATTCGCCCCGCGCTCCTGCAGCCATTCACGCAGCTGTGTCGGACTATTTGGGTTTTCAAGACCGGTCAGCCGCCGAGCTTCATCCATCGACTCATTCTTGGCCAGCTCGTCACACCGGACAGCACCTTCCATGAGAGGCAGGTCCACCATGACGCCGCGGTCGTTAATTTGCTGATCGAGCGTCCAGAGTGCCTGCTCTTTTTCTGGAACGGGCAAGGCCACAATCTTTTTTCGGATGGAGCGCTCTACTTCCACATCTTTTACGCAGTAGTCGAGAAAGGCTTGCCACTTCTCCGGATCGTGTTCCGGCAGGTTTCGTGTACGGCCGCCATTTGCTTTTGTCGGCTTGCACGGCTTGGAGAAGAAGCTGATCAAGGCTGTTCCCGCGGTATCCTTTTGGTCATCAAGCTTTAACACTTCCGCCACCTGCCCGAGAGCCGCTGGCAAACCCAGCCGGGTCGAGTCAACCATCGTGCATCTCCACTCCTCCGGAGGCATCGGCATGTTGAAAAAGGCTGCAATACATGTGCGTTCGAAGCTCGCGTTATGTGCGGTCTTGATGACTTTTGGATCTTTCAGAAGACCAAGGATTTCCCCAGCCATTACCTCGCGCCACATAACATCGTCAATACCTTCTTCTCCGGATCTTAAATCCCAGATCTGCACCGGTCCGTCATTAACTGCCCAGGCAATCATCAATATTTCGAAGCTAGGGTGCTCGGCATACCGATACACCCCAACCTCCCGGAGATCCAATTCACAATACGTTTCAATATCAATAGAGACCGTTGTCATTGCGTCCTCCTTTAGAAAAGGCGGGGAAGGATCCCCGCACTCTTTTAAATCAAATCGTCGTCATCAGACTCAAGCTCATCGAAGTCGGACTCCGCAGTAGTACCGCCGCCCAGAGGTTCCCCGTCGCGGACTTTCTGAATATTGCCAAGCCCCGCAGCGATTCCTTTATTTCCATTCGTGTTGAACGGATAAAAGTTAATCGAAGCACGGATGTAACAGCCTGAGTACACGGCCGTTTCATCAGTGATTTTGTTTTTGTACCCATCCACAATCTGCGGGGCTTGTTTAGAGTTCGCATTGATGAAGTAGCTATTTTCATAGGCGGAATCTTCCTCCCGCTCTTCGTCGCCGTCCCGGAGGGGAAGTTTCAAGTTCGCCGGCACCTTGCCGCCCCATTTGTCTTTACCAGTCTGCTTGACCTCCTCGATCGCTTCCTCGATCGCTTTAATGGTCGATTTGTCTTCTTTCGGGATGATGAGGCTGATCGAGTATTTTGGCTCCCCTTCGCCGTTTACCGTTTTCGGCTCCCAGATGTTTGCATAAGATGCCCGTACTACCCCAGTGATTACAAGAGTTCCTTTACGCTTTGCTTTAATTGCCATTTTGCATTTCTCCTTTTTAGTTGGTTTTTAGTTTTCGATTACATCAAAATCTGTCTCTGCACCGATGGCCGGGCGCTTATCGCTCTCCGGAACAAGTGCAGGTTTGCCTGGCGGCTTGATGATCAACTCGCCCAGGACTTCCGAGACGGTCTCCTTGCCCAGCTTCTTCTCCATGTCGCCAATGCCGACCGGCTCCGTCTTGACCACCGCCTGCAGCTTCTCTTCATCTTCAAGGTGCTCCCGCAGAATGCGGAGTACCTCCACCTTGTCGGCATAGCGCCGGTTGCTTCTGCCCTCGACAACCTTCCATCCTTCAAACGTGGTACCTTCCTGGGCTTTCTGGAGCGCATAGTCTTGGACATCTTTCGCCCATTTCTGGATTTCCTCCGCCCGGAAAAGGATGTCCGAGATTTCCTCTGCTGTAAGCAGGTGGGCGGCTTTCGAGAGATTAGGAGTTTCCAAGTATGTCTCTGCTCGAGCCCGACAGGTTGCCTTGATCTTGCACCAGCGGCAATGCTCTCCTGGGATGAAATCCCCCTCGCCCTGATGCGCCATTTCTGCCCTCGGCCGGACATAGTCCGTTCCCCATTCAAGCAGCTCTTCTGCAAGCAGGGCTTCCGAGCTGATGTTGTCGAGGCGCGGCTGGTGAATGGTCGTGATGACCTCCTCGATGTCGTACAGGAGTCCGAACACGCCCATTGCCCCGAGAGCGTACAGCCGCAGTTGCGGATTGCCTTCTGCTGAGACCTCAACGCCTTTGCCGAATTTTAGGTCTATGATCTCGAGGGTTCCGGCGTAGTAAAGAATCACATCGCCAGTTCCGAACGATTCCGGTACATACTCCGAGAGGTCCAGACGCTCTTCGAACATGCAGACCGCCTGTGGATCCGCCGCCCTCGCCCCGTTGATGCGCTCGGTGACATAGTCCACATACTCCGTCACGTACTCATGCAACTCTTCCGAGTAGAAGGAATTGGCTTTCATCCGTTTCAGCTTGGCATTGAACGCTCGATCAGAAAGCCCGTCAAATAGATGCGCAAAATGAAGTTCTGACAGCTCGTGAGCGAACGTCCCCTCCTCAGCAAACTCCGAGGACTTGTCCTTGATGCCACTAGCCACTTCTGCCTGTGCACTCGGGGTACAGACGAGCCACCGGTGAGCGCCCGATGCGGAGAGGACGGCATGCGCCCGGGAAGCGTGACCCGTCATTCCACCAACTCCAAGAGCGCCGGGTACGTGCTTGGATCAAGATCTGTAACTTTCTCCGCACCGTGTTCAGCAAGGAATGCCTTGAGCTTGGCCTTCCCACCATTTTGGATGAAGGCACGGACCTTCGAAGTGACAACGTCGAGCGAGATTTCCTGAGTTTCTTTTGAGCCCTTTTCCGGCTTCTTCTCAGGCTCAGTTTTTTTCTCAGGCTCAGGTTTCTTCTCCGACTTCTTCGTCGCCTTTTCCTTTTTCGGTTCCTGCTCCTTGATGGCTTGTACATTCTCTATTGTGTGCAGCTGTGCGGAATTATCTGAGAGGGCCTCCGCCAACTTGATGATTGCTTCGGACAGTTCCGGAGCTGAGATGTTCACTTTGATTTCCATGTTCCATAGCCTCCTAGTTTTTTATAGTGCGCGTGCGCCCAGCAGATCTAAATCGGATCTCTTGGCTTTCCTGGCTTTCAGTACTTGTTCAGCTTCCTCTACCTGGTAGTTTTTCAGCTTTTCGGATGTGGTCTTTCCATCCTCCACCAGCTCGGCAATGCCAATCAGATTGAGTTCACTTGCTGACATGCCGGTATCACCAGCAAGAGAGGACTTATCAAATTTTTTAGTAGTGCGGACTTTCACACTCAAGATGTGAGGGACGTCATTCTTATACGCAAGGACGTTCCCATGTTTCAAGATGTGCTTGATGATCGTTTCAGTCTTCTCATCCATCTGATCTTTCAGGGCGGCACGCTGCCTTTTGATTTGTTCAATCTCGTTAAAGAGACCATTGATTTCCGACTGCTTGTATTGGACAGATACATTTACGTCCATTGTTCACAGCTCCTTTACATGATATATTTGGTGTAAGAATGTTTTTCTCAGGGTCCCATGTTGGCGCATGGGGCTTTTTACTTTTCCGCTGTATGCTTGAGGAACGACTCGACTGCAGCTTGAAGCACTCGGCTTTGCTTTTCTTTCTCTGGCATGGCAAGCCATTCAGAAACTTTTACCTTCAACTCACTCACCCCCTTTCAGCTGTCGTAAATTCAAAGCCGTATTTCTTGGCCAGATACTCCGGCAAATCATCTTTGAAGAGGATTTCGTCAAGTCCCGGATCGATAACGATTTCGGCACCTACCTCAACCTGTTCGCCCTTCCAATCCTTACCGTACTTTGTATTCAAGTGTTCTTGCGGATGGCCGTAACGATTGATTTCAGTTACTTTTGGATGCTCTATCCCCACGCCCTCACCTCCCTTCAATGAAATCGATGGCTGCGGCGATTGCCATTTTCGTTTTGGAGTCATCTGCGTCAGACAATACAACTTCTAAACCATCAAACACCTCTTGTGCGGCTTTGCCATGGTGATACTGCTTCATTACAAGGCCTTCCTCTGCCATGTAGAATTCCATTGCAGTGCCTTCATCCCATCCTTGCGTTTTTCTTACTTCCATAGGAATGACCACCCTGCCCAGGCCATCAAGTCTGCGAACAATTCCAAGAGCCTTCAATTTCATTTTTCATCACCTGCTGTTCTCCAAGAGATTCTAAGGCTGTCATTAAGCCGCCCTGCCAAAGCAAACTTATTGAAAAAGTCGCATATATAGCCAGCCTCAAACAAATACTTTTTAATCACTTCTAACTCCAGTCTGTGTTCTTCGTCTTTCACTGGGACGAAAACGTCGCCCTTTCCTTCCAATGCTGCTCGTTCGATTTCGCTGACTACTTGTTTAAAAGTTGACGACTTCATGACCGACTCCTCATAATTCTTCCGAGAGACTGCAGCGAGATCCGCCATTTCTTTTGCCGTTGGAATCTTTAACATTTTCAAACTACCTCCCTATAAAATTTTTGCTTCATGTTTCCAGCCGGCCAAAACTTTCAATTCATGGCTCCAACTGATTTCTAGCGTGTTACAGAACGGACACCGTTCCGGCTCAGCATCTTCACTCACTGCATACTTCTCTGCGCACTTGTCACAGACATACACATCGAGGACCGTCACTATGTATCACCTCCTTAAAATATGTGATGATTCGTTTTGCAAATTTCGCAATGCGGCTAAAAAGAGAAGCCCCGGTAGGCTTGATTTGGTCGTACTGTTCAATATTCTTCTACTAACTCACCGCAGTTGTGGCAGTAAATAAGCTGAAAAAAGTTATCAGTCAAAGTCGGGTCTACTCCAAATACTTTTCCGTCCCTCACACCTTTCTTTTGGTCGATTAGTTGCTTTGCCATCACAGATACTTCGTTGTAGAAAAAGCGGTCGTTTCCGCAATTCTCGCATTTCAATTTAATCCCTCCCCCCTTGTAGCCTTCAAAAGACTCTCGCATCTAATACAGTGCGGTACATCTGCATAACAAATGGATTCTCTTTCTCGAACTCTGGCTTGCGGAGCATCGGGATGCTGTACGCACCTTCCATATCGTCCATGAGTGCTGCCAGCCTCCTGCTTTTTAAATCGCTGTTTGCTTTGGATGCCATAATCTCCTTGAAACGCTTTGTCCAACCTAGCATTTCACCTGCTGTGATCATTTGACTGCCTCCTTTATTTTCGTGCGTTCCTTCGCGATGATCCGGGGCACGCTCGTTGTTAAAAAGAAATGCAAGAACTTTCTTTTGATGTGATCTGGCATGTCGCCCCCTCCTCAACTACAGATATTCTGTACTTGACCTTCAAAAAAAATCACCTTATGCAATGGTATTTTTGTAGCTTGCGAAAACTTGAAGGCTTTATCCATCTGAAAAACCTTCCGATACTTTTCATATTGGATGTAAGTTTTTTCAGACATACCAAGCCTTTTGGCAATCTCAACCTGAGTGAACCCGCCAAGAATTCTGGCCTGCTCAATCGTATACATAGGTTCTACGAAACTGCCATTTTGCACTTTCGTCATGCTATCACCTCCTTGTTGAATATTAATCTACTACAGTTTTTCTGTAGTTGCAAGCGAAATTACAGAAAAACTGAAATTATTTTTTATTCCTCATTTATTTATACAGATTTACTGTACTTTTCTACAGTAACGAGTTATAATAAAGGCATAGAAAGAGAGGTGGTAATAATGACAGTCGGGGAAAAAATCAAAGAGCAACGAAAGATACACAAAATGACACAAAGCGATTTAGCAAAGAAATTGAACATTGCACCTACAGCAGTGTCGGCTTGGGAAAGAAACGCAAACCGTCCTTTAATGGATAAGCTCACTATTATGTCTGAAATGTTCGATGTTCCGATTACATACTGGTTTGATGTAGAGGACGTTAGTATCTCGGATGACATGGCTCTACTCCCGGTTTACGGAAACATCAGCTGCGGCAAAGGGTTGGTCGTATTCGATACTCCAGAATCATATGAGCCGGTACCTAAAGAGTGGTTAAACGGCGGAGAGTATTTCTTCCTAAGAGCAAAAGGAGACAGCATGTCGGGAGCGAGGATATATGACGGTGATCTCCTAATGATACGAAGGCAAACCGAAGTGGAAAACGGAGAAATCGCTGCAGTAGTCATTGATGGACAGGCAGTGTTGAAACGAGTGTACTTCAATGAAAACAACATAATCCTACAATCCGAAAACTCAGCTTACCCTCCGATTAGCTACAATCCTAAAGAAAACAGCGACATCATGATAATCGGCAAGTTAAAGAAAGTCATTTTAAATTTCTAGCTAGCAATTTAAAACCAAGGCGGGCGACGGCTCGCCTCTTTGTATAGGAGTTGATTTTCATGAACCAAAACCAACGCTTTCCAGTAAAGAATGTAGCCATCTACGTGCGAGTATCCTCAGAAGAGCAAGCAAAGGAAGGATACTCAATTCCTGCACAAAAACGTAAACTGAAAAGTTTTTGTATATCTCAGGATTGGCCAATAGCCGATATCTATGCTGACGAAGGTAAATCTGCAAAAGACATTGATCGACCAGAACTCAAAAGGCTGCTAAAGGACATCGAGGCAGGCAAAATTGATTGTGTCCTCGTTTATCGCCTTGATCGCCTCACGAGGTCTGTGAAAGACCTATACACTTTACTCGAAATGTTTGATCAGCATGACTGCAAATTCAAATCTGCAACCGAAGTATATGACACCACAACTGCAATGGGCCGACTCTTTATTACGCTAGTGGCAGCTCTCGCCCAGTGGGAACGAGAAAACATGGGAGAACGTCTTAGCTTCGGATATGCGGAAAAGGTGCGGAAAGGAAAATACGCCTTGAACTTCCGACCCTTCGGATATAACCTTGATCTGGAGACCAGCAAACTGTCAATTAACCAAAACGAAGCCACGACCGTAAGGCTTATTTACGATTTATACTTAAAAGGAAACGGCGCCAATAAGATTTGCCAGTACCTAAACGAACGAAAAATCACTACCCGTGACGGTAATCTCTGGTTGGATAAAGCTGTGATGCAAATTCTAAAGAGTCCCTTATATATTGGTGCAATAAAATGGACGGACTTTATAAAAGAGAATACTCATGAGCCAATTGTATCTAAGGAGCACTTCGATGCAGTCCAGGCACTAATAGCGGAAAGACGCGGGCAGCACCCTCGCCGAGCTGGAAGCGCCTATATATTTTCCGGTAAATTGAGATGTCCAACATGCGGCAGAGCAATGGTCGGGTATAGAGCGTACCATCGGCTGGCCAATGGAGAGAAAGTTTCTTACAAAAATTATCGTTGTAGAGGTAAGTCTCGAGGAGTGTGTGCTGGATCGAAAAGTTTGTCGGAGAAGAATCTCGAAGAAGGGTTTGTGCGTTTCCTCAAAGAAGAAAACTTCAATAGCCTGCTTGAAGAAGCAACTGCAATGGGTGAGCACCAAATAAATCAAAACTATGATAACCAAGTCGATACAGTATCGTTGCAAAAAGAACTAGAGAAAATCGAGCGGCGCAAGAAGAAATGGCAGTACGCATGGACGGATGATTCTATTTTGTATGATGACTTCAAACAACGTATGGAAGAAGCTCGGACGGACGAAGAAAGAATTAAGAATCAATTGCAATCAGTTGAATCGGTAAAAGAAGATATAATTAATCGCGAAGAAATTGAGTCTGCATTAAAAGAAGTGGGCA
Organism: Lederbergia sp. B243.17; assembly: GCF_057657925.1. Lineage (NCBI taxonomy): Bacteria > Bacillati > Bacillota > Bacilli > Caryophanales > Bacillaceae > Lederbergia > Lederbergia sp. B243.17. Next base: position 28,098 of record NZ_JBWBKF010000034.1, on the reverse strand, counting down.
GGAATTGGGCTTACCTGGAGGACAACGAAAAGAAAAGCCTTTTGGATTCGACAATTGAGAGGATCACTGTAGAAAGTACAGAAAGCGGAATCCGTATCCAGCAAATATCGTTCAAGGGCGAGGATTGATTCCGCTTCGTTCTTCTATTTCTTTAAAGCCCGCATATGAAGAACCGAAATATCTGCAGCTGCGCTCAATGATTTCAAGCGGCTTAGCTGCCACCGTGTAAGCATCATCGACCTCGTGGACTTCCGAGTACATCGTTTGATTTCGGATGACAGGTTTAATAAACATCGTATACGGATTAATTTCATATTCCGACAAATACTCTGTACTTTTACTCATTTCCAACTCCTCCTTATTTTTCCATATAGGCCAAACCTACCATACCATACGTATCGAAACCTGTCAAAAATATCTGAAAATTATTGATTTATGACGAAAGTCTGCTATGTAAATATGAAATGCAAAAGACTTAGGGTGATTTCCGAAAATTTACACTGTTCAGTTGATTTCTTCGCCCACTTTGTGTATAATTAAAAAAAGTTCCCGAGGTGATCATCGATGGAGAAGAAAAAGACCTATCAAGAGTTGTTAAAAGAGTATACGATGACCCAGAACAAAAAGGAATCTGAGACGTTTGAATGGCAAACAGAGCTCTTCTTGACAGGCTTGCTCCAAGAAAGGCATATGAAAGCATTGCGGGCCGGCATTGATCAAGCACTGGACGACAGAGATAAGGAAACCTTCATCAGGCTCTCTGGAGAGCTGAATGAATTGATGGAGGTTGTCAAATAAAAAATGGGGCAGTTCCAATAAGCCCGAAATGAAGCAGGGGGAGAAAAACAGCCGTTTCTCCTCCTGCTTTTTCCTATTGCGGCACAAAAAATAGCCTGTCCGGGATAACAGCTCTCACTGACCCTCCGAACAGGCTCTATCGCTAACACTGACATCGCTGTCCATGCAGCCAGCGCCAGGCACCGGTCAACATCTCGAGCTTTTTCATGCCGATTATTCTTTTTTGGTCTCATCATCCGCTGCAAAATCGTCGACCATTTGAATCCGCTCAAGCATTGTCGGGTGCCCATACCGGAAGATTTTTACAAGCCAAGGCGGATTCACCTGGCTCAAGCCTGCCTTTGTCAGGCTTTGGAAGGTGCGTACTCCGGCCTCTTTATCTTCCGTCAGCTTGATCGCATACGCATCTGCCCTCGATTCCTGATAGCGTGATACCCAGTTTGAAATTGGACTGGATGCGAACAGCAAAATGGAAGTCAGCAGCAAAAAGGCGGGCAGTGTGGCAATATCGGTCATTTTTTGTACGCCCCAAACGTCTTTCTTCTTTTTGGTCCACCTCTCCATTATTTTCGCTGCGATCCACAGCCCAACCAGCGTCAGAATCAGGTAACCGGCAATGCCGATATAAATATGTTTTTCCACGTAATGCCCCATTTCATGGGCCATGATAAACAAGATCTCTTCATCGGTCAGGCGTTCAAGTGTCGTATCCCACAGGACAATCCTTGAGTTCGCCCCCACCCCGGTCACATAAGCATTAAGAGCATTTGTCTTGCTTGACATATCGACTTCATACACATGATTTGCCGGGATATGCGCCTCGTTCGCCAAGGAAAGGATCTTCGTTTCCAACTGCTTGTCTTTCAGCGGATAAAAATCATTATAGAGCGGATCGATCAGCACAGGCTGGATAAACATGAGGAAGATAGAAAAAGGGATCGACAGCACCCAGGCTGCCAGCCACCACTTTCTCTTAAATCTCCGCATTAGTGCGTATAAAACAAAGACAATGATGAACATCGTCCCATAATCGACCCAGAAAGCGATCAGCTTATCCTTCATCCAGGAAGGGAACGTCTGAGTGGATATGTTGTAAGATTTGCTGATCATATAGGACAGGCAGCTGAGCGGGAACATAAACAAAAAGGAAGCAACAGACAGCCAAAATAAATAAATTGCCGTCTTTACAACTCTCACCTTGGCAACATGTTCAGCCCACCGTTGAAAAACAGCGGAAATGCCGAATATCAGTACAAGATAATAAAAAATCCACTCGTAGGGGACCGCCAGAAAGAACAGCAGGTTCCTTATTTTGGAATACTCCTCAGTCAACATCAGTTCTTTCGCGTTTAGGAAAGTCTCCGGATCGGCAGCCGTTCCCCGGAGAGAACCGGGAACCGAGCTGTCTGCCAAATAAAACAAGTACGCATACATCGCCAGCCCGAATATCGCATAGGCCGCCAAGGACCGAATCGCCCATTTCCTCCTCATTCATAATCCCCCTTGTCCGTCATCATATTATATGTAAGTTTTCAAACAGATAATAGAACCATATCCATCAGTATTGCCTAATTTCTTTTAATCGTTCACGGAAAAAGAGGAAAACAGAAAGCGGCTGCCGGCAATAGCAGCAGCCACTTGAGTGAGAACTCAGAGGATAAACCAGGAATAGCACGATAGCACAACAATGGAACCGAGGACGACCAGGATGACATTTGCCCCGAGAAAAGCGATCAAGAAAGCAGAAGCCATCCCGATCACCCCGAAAGCCACGTCGCCTTCACGGATAAGGAAAACCGCTGGAAAGATCAGGGCGCCAAGTGCAGCATACGGGACATTTTTCAGCACACCTTGAACAAATGGAGGCAGTTCCTTTCCGCCAAGCATGACGAATGGCAACATCCGTGGAATATACGTTACTGCTGCCATCCCTAAAATGGTGATAATGACGAATGCACTACCCATTCCGCTGTTCCCTCCCCCGCGTTTTCAGCCATTCCACCCATTCAACCAAAATAGATGAAAGAAGTGTTGCCGAAACAATCGCCCAGCCGCTGCTCAGCATATTCCCCATGACAAAAATACTGTTAAACAGAGCGGCAAGCACAGCGAGACTGACTACTTTAACACTCGTCTTCAAGGCTGGAACGAGCAGTCCGATGAACATGGCGTACAGAGCGATCGCCATACTTTCCTGCAGCACCTGCGGCAAACTTGCACCGAGCACAAAGCCTGCCGCCGTAAAGACAACCCAGCTGCCGTAGGCAATTAAATTAAGGCCGAATAAATAATGAGTTTGGATCGTACCCGTCTTTGAAGCTGCGACAGAGAAGGTTTCATCCGTTAACCCGAAGGCATAAATGGCCTTTTTCCAAGGCACTTCATCTTCCACCTTTTCATTCAATGATGCGCTCATCAAAAAGTGGCGGATATTAACAATGAACGTAGCCAAAATGATTTCGGCCATTCCGGTTCCAATTGCGAACATATTGAGGGCAATGTATTGCGATGCGCCGGCAAATACAACCAGGCTCATTAAAACCGTTTCAAAAAGTGTTAAACCTGCGGTTTTCGCCAGCAGGCCGAACGTCAGGGCAATCGGCGCATAGCCGATCGCAATGCTCACTCCTCCTTGGAGCCCCCGCCGAAAATCTGTTTGTGTCCATTTTGTCAAGGAAGCTTCCAATTCCCTTCCCCCTACATGTTCAATCTATTTCCATTATTATAAGCATTCAATAGATTTACAGCAAGGGGGCCGGTTCATGAATCGGCGCTTCTTTTTTCAATCAATGTTCTAATCTCATCACGAGGTGACCAGCAATCGAATTTATAGTCTGGCTTCGTTTCATAGCCGAGCCTCATGCACCGGTAGCTCATCTCTCCGTCTATCCTGGCAGCTTTAAAATGGCGGCATGTTGCACAGCAATGATAGTCTTTCACATATTTCATCTCCCTTTGAATACAGGTTTGCGCTTTTCGCTGAAGGCCTGGAGCGCTTCCTTCCGGTCTTCCGTCGGGATGGTCAGTTCATACGCCTTTGCCTCGATTTCCAGCCCGGTTTGCAAAGCGGCATTCATTCCTGTCTTGATCGCATATTTTGCCTGTCTTACTGCGACCGGGCCATTGACCAGCATGGCTTCTGCCAATTTTTCCGCTTCCGCCCGCAGTTTCTCCCGCTCCGCTACCTTTGTCAGGATACCATATTGGAGTGCTTCATCGGCGGTCATCCGTTTCGCTGTCAAGATCAGTTCCAATGCCTTCGCTTCTCCAATAAGACGCGGCAACCGTTGGGTCCCTCCAGCACCCGGAATGATGGCAAGGCTCGTTTCTGTCAGTCCCATCAGCGCATCGGAGGCTGCAATCCGGAAATCGCAGGCAAGCGCCAGCTCCATCCCGCCGCCGAACGCATACCCATTCAACACGGCGATGGTCGGCTGCGGCAGTCTTTCCACTCTCGAGAATACATCGCCGATTTTGCGGACATTGCGCCGAACTTCTTCCTCAGACAATGTCTTTCTCTCTTTCAGATCGGCACCTGCACTAAATGCCTTTTCCCCTGCCCCAGTAATTTGGACGACCCTGACTCTGTCATTCGTTGCCAGCGAATCGACCACTTCCCCGAGTTCACAGAGCGTATCATAGTTGAAGGCATTTCTCGCCTCCGCTCTGTCGATTGTCACGTATGCTTGGAAATCCTTGATTTCGAGCCTGATATTCATCGCGCAAAACCCCTCTCCGCCTTTTCTATAGGACTTCTTGCATGCTCACGATAATTCCTTTTTTCCAAGTAAAAAAACGCGGAATCGCTTCCGCGCTTTTTCATGATTGTGTGATTTGGTCCTTCAGTGCCCGCCGTAAAATTTTCCCTGTCGTATTCTTCGGCAGTTCTTCCAAAAAATCAATCGAGGATGGGCGCTTATATGGTGCAAGCTTATGGGCGATAAATTCCTCAAGTTCCTCTTCGTCAATTCCATTCGGCCCTGCCACGACAAAAGCTTTGACCGACTCACCCTGTTCAGGATCTGGTACACCGATCACCGCCGCTTCCACAATATCTGGATGGGCGTAGAGGACTTCCTCAACCTCCCTTGGATACACATTGTAACCGCCTACAATAACCAAATCCTTTTTTCTATCGACGATTGTAAAGTAGCCGTCTTCGTCCATCGTCGCCATATCGCCTGTATAAAGCCAGCCATCCCGAAGTGCGGCTGCCGTATCTTCCGGCAGTTTATAGTAGCCTTTCATCACATTCGGCCCGCGGACGACCAATTCGCCGATTCTTCCGGCCGGTACTTCTTGACCAAGTTCATCGACCACCTTGTTCTCTACATTGAGAATGGATGTGCCGATCGACCCCGGCTTTCTTGGCCGGTCAAGCGGATTGAACGTCGTAACAGGTGAAGCCTCCGAAAGACCATACCCTTCAGAAATCAACACACGGAACTTCTTCTCGAAGTTTTCAAGCAATGCGACCGGAAGAGAGGATCCTCCCGAGATGCATAGGCGAAGAGTCTCGAAATCTTCTGGTCTGCCATCAGGAAATTGATAGAGGAAATTATACATCGTCGGAACACCGGCAAATACCGTTGCTTTGTATTCCTTCGCAACCCTGAAAACTTCCTTCGGGCTGAACTTCGGCAAAATGATGATCGTGGATCCGCTGATCAGCGGGGCATTCAGGGCAACGGACAAGCTGAACACATGGAACATCGGCAATGTCGTGATCACCGTATCATCGCTGTTCATCCTTAAGTAATCCCCGATATCCCGTGCATTTGAATAAAGGTTCTTATGCGTAAGCATGGCGCCCTTCGGCTTGCCTGTAGTGCCCGATGTATACAGAATCACCGCTGTGTCGTCTTCATCGACTTCCGCCTCTTCAAACGAAGCGTCCCCTCTTTGCAGGACATCATTGAACGTTTCCATTTCATGTTTGATATCCGGGTTTCCCGAATCGCAAAGAACAATATGCTCCACATTCGGCAAAAGCGCTTTCATTTTTCCAATATACGGAGCAAGAAGGTCAAGTGCGATTACGGCTTTAACATCCCCGTTGTTTAAAATATAGGCGATTTCATCGGGTGTGTATGTAGGATTGATCGGAATCGCAGTGGCACCGAGTCGCATAACCCCATAAAGGCTGATGACAAAATGCGGGGAATTGCCAAGCAAAAGTGCAACATGATCCCCCTTTCTTAAACCGGCCTTGGCAAGACCACTTGCAAACCGATCGGCCAGCCCATCAAGCTCTCCGTAGGTCGTCGGCTCGTCCTGGAAGAAATAAGCGTTTTTATCCTTATTGAGTACCGCCGTTTCCCGTAATCTCTTTGCTAGATTCAAACCTCGTTCCCCTCCTCATTGAATGAGTAATCATTCATTTTTACAGAAGTTATTTCAAAATTAATTATAAACAAACAGAAGGCAGTGCACAACCCTTTCCGGAATTAAAAAAGGCAGAAGACACTCTGCTCCTGCCCTTCCCGCCCTTTTCAACAGGCAGTCATAAAACTATATCAATAAATCAAATCGACGATTTCGTCCTCTGTAACGTTCCCAAAGTAATACGGGATATCCAGGTCTTCCAGTGCATTTTTGATTTCGCTCTTGTCGTATTTCACGCCTGTCAGTTTTTGTTCCACCTCAAAAACATCTCCGACACCGAAAAAGTCTCCGAATATTTTACATTCCTCAATGACACCTTTGTTCACATTCATCCGGAATTCAATCAGGCCGACTGGGAAACGGTGCGACTGCTGAATATTGAACTTAGGGGACTTTCCATAATTCCAGTCCCAGTTGCGATAGCGGTCTTCGGAAATCTCATTGATTTTTTTCCAATCCTCTTCCGTCAGCTTGTATTCCGGGATTGGATCCTCACCTTCAAAGATACTATTGAGAAGCACTTTGCGGAACTCCTCAATCGTCATTTTTTCATCAAGATATTCGGAAATGTTGGCAACACGGCTCCGAATCGACTTGATTCCTTTTGATTCAATCTTATCCTTCCGCACCTTCAAAGCGGAGACAACATTTTCGATCTCCGAGTCGAACATCAGTGTTCCGTGACTGAACATTCTTCCCCGGGTAGAGAATTGAGCATTGCCGGATATTTTTCTTTCGCCGATCACAAGATCATTCCGCCCTTTCATCTCTGCTTCCACTCCAAGCTTGTTCAAAGCCTTCACGACCGGTTCCGTGAACTTTTTAAAGTTCAAGAAACTGTCGCCTTCATCTTTCGTGATAAAACTGAAATTAAGATTGCCGAGGTCGTGATAGACCGCTCCGCCCCCCGAGAGCCTGCGCACAACATAAATCCCGTTGTTCTCCACGTACTCTGTATTGATTTCCTCAATTGTGTTCTGGTTTTTGCCGATGATAATGGACGGCTCGTTAATGTAGAACAGCAAATACGACTGGTTTACATCCAGGTACTTCAGCGCATACTCCTCAATCGCAAGGTTAATGCGCGGATCTGTAATGCCTTGGTTGTCTATGAACAGCATCTTTTTTTCCTCCTTATCAAAAGCGCGGCTTGTCCGCCGGGAATACCTGATCTGCCAAATGGGCTTATTTTTAGCTTCCTTATCCATTTTACAATACTTTTCATTTTTACTGAACTCGCAGCCCCGCCATTTGACCCAGGTCATTGCACGGATAGAAAAAAAGTTGAGTTTTTTGAAAATTCATATTGACGTGAAACCCACTGTTATAATACAATGTTTACAAGAAGAAAACAGTAGTACAACAAAAAGGAGTGAAGATGATGGAAAACGTTTTGGAATTCTTTAAGAAGTTGCCGGCAAAGAAATGTACGGAGTGCGGTAAAAAAATTGAAGAACAGCATGAGTGCTATGGCGTGAAGTGCGACAGTTGTATGGATATTCGATAAACGAGCAAGGGCCTTCCGTAAACCAATCAGGTTTTTCGGAAGGCCTTTTATCATTCTAAAGGAGCGTGAGCTGTATTATAATAGATTGTAAACTGTGAACGTTGGTGAACAGCATGAAAAACGCGATGCGCTCTATTTTGATACTTGTCATTTTATTTGCTTCCACTTACGCCCTATCTTCTTCAAATGAGATAGATGCGGAAAATTTTCTCATCATCGCACACCGCGGTGCTTCTGCTTATGCACCGGAACATACCCTCCCTTCCTATAAACTTGCTTGGGAGATGGGGGCAGACTACTTGGAAATCGACCTGCAGATGACAAAGGACGGCAAGCTCGTAGCCATGCATGATAAAACAATAGACCGGACGACGAACGGCAACGGGCTCGTGTCGGATTTTACTCTTGCCGACTTGAAAAAACTAGATGCCGGTTCTTGGTTCAATCGGCAGTTTCCCCGTTTGGCCAAGAAAGAATATGAAACGGCTACAGTCCCCTCACTTGAGGAAATCTTCTCTTACTTTGGTGACCAGACGCATTATTATATTGAAACTAAATCGCCCGCCGAGTATCCCGGTATGGAAGAAGCTCTCGTCAAGATGATCCGTGCCCATGGCCTTGAGGGCGAAAGCAACGGCAAAAGCTCTGTGATCGTTCAATCCTTCAGCGAAAGCAGCTTGGAGAAAACATGCAAACTTGCGCCCGAAATCCCTTCAGTACTGCTTTTGTCAGCCGAAGGAACGAGAAATCTTACAGATGAAAGGCTTGGACAATTGAATGCGTGTGTACAAGCGATCGGTCCCAATTTTACCGCCCTCCGCAAGCAAGATATCGCCAAGATAAAAGCAGCTGGATTCGATATCCACCCTTTTACGGTTGATGATCCGGCCCAAATGAAAAAACTTTTCCGCTGGCAGGCAAATGGGGCGTTCACGAATCGGCCCGATCTTCTGAAAAAACTTTTGCAAGAGCATACGGAGCGGTGAAGTGTCTTTCTCTCTTCTTCTGTTTAGAAGAATAAGAGAGAGGTAAAGAGTACAGATAGGATATTTGCCAACTTTTGAAGGAGGCGTTCTTCTGTGACTGCAGTTATCATTTTTCTGCTTGCTGTTCTTCTATTCGGATTATTTGAGGAAACGATTTATTACTTCGTCAATCGCTACATCTTGGAATATGACAAACCTGCTCACCCTTTTGCCTTCCTGCAAAGGAAACTGCGGGTAAAGAACAGGGCCTCATAACTTCGGGTTCACTGGCCCAGTTCTTTTAAAAAAACATAGCTCACTTTATCATACTCCATCTTTTCTTCGTAAAATCGGTGTGCGCCTTCTCTTTGCAAGCCGGAGGAAAGAGCGACTTTCTCATGGCCCCTGTCCTTCGCCCATTCATGTATAAAAGTAAGAAGCGTCTCCCCATATCCCTTTGAACGACAATCGGGATCCGTCACCAAATCGCATACCCATGTAAACCGGCCATAATACAAGGTGACCATCGGCAGCCAGCCTGCCGCAGCAACCATTTTCCCATCCTTATAAAGAACAGCCAGCTTGTATCCGGCCCTCTCCTGTGCTTCTATAACGAGCTCACAGTAACTTTCAAGATTAAGATGAGTTCTCAAATGGCGGACGAGTTCGTATGCACTCTTGATTTCCTCTTTCGTTCGCAGAAACTTCACATCTTCATTGTTTTCCATCGATTGGCTCAGCTCCTTGCCCTATTTCCTACTACTTTAGCAGATTTCTCCGTTTATATTTGGATTTTTTTCGAATTCTCGACTAGTGCAAGCATACCCCTATGCTTATCCGCTATAATAGACGGAAGAGCACGATTTAGGGGGGTACATATTGAAAAAAGTTATTTATCCATTTTTACTCATTCTCGTTCTTGTATTATCGGCTTGCGGCGCCGCCGCCCCGAAAAGCGGAACGCCGATCCAGGAATTCCAGTATACAGACCAGGATGAGAAGCCGCTCAGCCTCAGTGATTTAAAAGGAAAAGTCTGGGTCGCCAATATGATTTTTACAAACTGTACAACGGTTTGTCCGCCAATGACAGCGAATATGAGCCAACTGCAGAGCGATGTCAAAAAAGCTGGTCTTAAAGATGTACATTTCGTCTCGTTCTCCATTGATCCTGAGCTCGATACGCCGGAAGCCTTAAAGAAATACGGCGAATCATTTGCCGCGGATTTCTCAACCTGGCACTTTCTGACAGGCTATACCCAGAAAGAGGCCGAGACTTATTTGCCTAAGAACTTCAAAACAATCGTCAAGAAGCCGAATAATGACGATCAAGTCATTCACGGCACGAGCTTTTATCTGTTGAACAAAAACGGAGAAATCATTGCTGAGTATGACGGAAAAGAAGACGTCCCGTACAAGCAGATTGTAAAAGATATCAAAGCGGCGTCAAAACAATAATAAAAAAGGGGTCTGTCCAGAAAGTCAATTGAGCTTTTCTGCGGCAGCCCTTCTTTTATGTATGCAGAAAGCGGTGTGCGGTTCCGGTTGCTTTCCGTTCCGGAGCACGCTTTCCGCGGGGCTAGGCTTGAGCCTCGGGCCAACAGGACGTTGGTCATGCAGGCGATGCGACAGGACGTCGCGTTTTCGCCTGCCTCAGTCGCTGCGCGCCTTGCGGGGTCTCAAGGCTAAGCTAGTCCCGCAGGACCCAGAAATAGCTTCAGCGAATAATCATCTCACGAAGGAAAGGCAGCGCCTTTTCGAGGAGTCAGCCCCTGCACTTCAAGCAACCGCCTTACGGGCGTATGAAAAATAGGAAGCTTTCCCAACCGGATAAATAATAGATTCGCCCCCTGTTATAGAATGAAGTCACCAACCAATCCTTCTCCTTCCTAGATGTCTAATTGTTGAACCTGGAACACCCACGCAGCACAAATCATCGGCTTCATGATCAAGCCCATCCCGGCCGAACAGCTTTTCAGCCATCATCCGGACGGCCGTCGCAGTCCCCTGCACTAAAAGCGGAACTGCGCAATCGTTACAGCCATTCCAGAAGTAGAATTGCTGCCGCCTGATCGAGAAGATTGCAATGGAAAATTTGCATTCCTTCCTCTTGCGGACTAGCCAGAATAAGGGATTGCTGGTTCAAATTTTGCAACCTCTGTACACAGAAAGGAGATAGATTGAGTTGGCAAAGAAATTCTCAAACTGCATTCTCAAGTGGATCGAAGTGGAAGGCGGCGACTCCTCGAAAAGGCGTTGCCTTTCCTTCGTGAGATGCCTCTTCGTGGGAGCTATTTCTGTGTCCTGCGGGATTTAGCGCGAATGGTGAGACCCCACAGACGCTAGCGTCAGGAAGGCTTACCGCGCCCTGCGGAAAGCGCAAGCCTGGAACGCAGATCCACGGATTCAACGCGAAAAACCGAGAATGAGGAGAGACCTCATTCTCGGTTTTTACTTCTAAAACAACTTTTTGGCCAGCCCTTTTTTTACGCTTCAGCCTGCGTGTTGCTTCCAGCATAATCACGCTTGAATTTCGCTGTAAAGAATATGGCAGTCAGCACCATGAAGGCAACACCATACGCAGCGAGAATCCAGAAATTCTGCCATAAGAAGGAGAAATCTCCACTGGAAATGGCTGCCTTATAAGCCTGCACCGAATAAGTCATCGGCAACGCAGCGCTGATCGGCTGCAATGCTTTTGGAATCAATTCAAGCGGGAATGTACCAGCGCTTGTTGTCAGCTGGAGAATCAAAACGATAATCGCGATGAAACGTCCTGGGTCTCCGAGCAACGTTACGAGGAACTGAATAAGCGCAATAAAGCTCAAGCTTGTAATCAAAGTCGTCAAAATAAACAATGGAACACTCTGCACTTCAATCTTCAGTCCGTACAGCATAATTGCAACTGCCAACAATGATTGAAGCACACCGACAATGGAGATGACGCCGAATTTGGCGAAGAACCATGACAAGCCGCTTTTTGGCCGTCCTGCAGGCTCGCGAAGTGGAAATACGATAGAGAGCAGCAACGCTCCGACGAATAAGCCAAGCGATAGGAAATAAGGGGCAAAACCTGTACCATAGTTCGGCACTTTATGGATCCCTTTATTTTCTACTTCAACCGGTTCACCCATCATATCGAAAGTTTCATCATTTGCTTGAACAGACCCGGATTGCTCTGCGGCATCCGCAAGCTTATCCTTCATTTCGGCCGTTCCTTCCTCCAGCTTCTTCGTGCCGTCAGTCAGTGCCGCCGACCCTTCAGCAAGCTTTTTACCTCCGCCGCTTAGCTGTTCTGAGCCATTGGAAAGTTCACCCATGCCGCTCTTCAAATCAACTGATCCGGCAGCCAATTGATTGGCACCAGCTTTTGCTTCCGCTAACTTCTGATCGAAAACATTCACTCCGGCAAGAAGGTCTGCCTGCCCTGATTGTAGCTCTCCCAAACCGGCGAGGAGCTGATCAGAGCCGCCGGACAATTTGCCAAGTCCTGCCTTCAATTGCTGCTGTCCGGCAAGAAGTTCATCTGTCTTCCCTGCCAAGGTGCCGGCTCCGGCCTGTAATTCACCAGAGGCAGCCTGCAAGCTCCCGGTTCCCGTTGCGAGCGATTTGCTGCCCGCATCCAGCTGGGAAAGACCCGCCTGCAGCTTTGCTTTCAATTGCTCTGCCAGCTGCGCCTTTGCCTCGTCCGGCATCGGCAAGTCGGCCAGCATCGCATCAATGGAATTCACTTGCTGCTCCATCTGCTGTATGCCCGCTTGCAAATCTTGGGCTCCCTTGGCCACTTGGCCTGCCCCGGATTGAAATTCTTTCAGCTTGCCGGCCAATTGTGAGGCACCGTCCTTCAGCTGACTTGTACCGCTGACAATGGCTCCCATGGAGCCGTCCGCTTGTTTCAATCCCTGATTGAGCTCTTTCGCTCCTGAAGTGAGCTGTCCGGTACCATCCTTAGCAGCTGCGGCCCCATCTACAATTTGTTTATGGCCTGCAGCGAGCTGGTCAAGGCCAGACGATAATGCACCGGCTCCTGTTGCAAGGTCTCCAGTCCCAGCCTGCGCTTTTGAAACGCCGTTCTTAAATTCAACCAATTTAGAGGCAAGCAGGTCAAGGTTCTCTTTTAATTCCCCAGAACCTGATGCAAGCTCACCGCTTCCGTCGTGAAGCTTTTTAGCCCCTTCACTGGCAGTATCAAAACCGTCCGACATTTCCTTGACCGCGTCAAAGATTGTCTCGGAATAAGTGGCTGTCACTTCCTTCGTCAGCGCCGATTTAATTTCCTTCATCGCCGTTTCCCCGATTTGAGCGGATAGGAAGTTATGGCTCTCGTTCGGGATATAAATGAGCTCAAGTTTTTTTGGATGTTCATCCAAAATCGTTGCCGCATTGGCAGAAAAATTCTCGGGAATTTCCACTAAAAGATAATATTTGCGTCTGTCTAGATCTTTGTGCCCTTTTTCCTTACTGACAATATCAAAGTTAAATTGATCATTATCTTTCAGCTTTTTAACAAGCTCATTTCCCACTTGGAGCGAAGTGCCCTCGAAATCTGCACCCTTGTCATTATTAATGACGGCAACGGGAAGATCTTCAAGCCGGTCATACGGATCCCAAAATGCCCATAAAAACATCCCGCTGTACAAAACCGGTATCAGCATGACCGCTATAAGAGGGATAAGCAATTTTCTATTGTGGAAAATCGCTCTCCACTCTGCAGCTGCTAAACTCTTTCTCATTCTTGTTCCTGCCTCCCTTAAAACATGGCTTAATGACCAAAATGTTCATTTAGTCAATCAACTGCTAAAAACGAGGATTATCCTTTAGCGAGACAATCCTTTGAATAAATACAGTTCAAATAGTGAAGATATTTCCTTCCTGTCAAGAGGAGCATGAAATTTCTCCCAATCAAAAATAAGGGCAATGTAAAGCTTGAGCATAATGAACGAGGTGATTTCCGGATCGCACGGAGCAATCTCCCTCTTATTGATCGCTTCAATCACTTTCCCTTTAATATAATTGACGATGGCGGCTTCCACCTTCTGGATCATATCCAGCACAGCCGGTGTTCCAATGTCCCGTTCTTCCTGGAAAAGCTTAATTGTCAACTGATGCTCTTTCCTGAATTCAAGCAGCCTGTATAGAGCCTCGTTCAGATTTTCATGGAATGATAAATCACTTCGGATTGTCTCTTCCGCAGCCGCCTTCATCTCCTTTATTAAGGAGCCGACAATTTCATCAAGAAGCTCTTCTTTGTTACGGAAAAACGTGTAGATTGTCCCTTTGCCGACATTCGCCAGCTTGGCAACCTGATCCATGGTCGTCGCTTTATAGCCATATAAAGCAAAAGATTTCGTCGCTGCATCAATAATCAGGCTTTTTCTGTCCACTGCCAATACTCTCACCTCACTCCACTTTGCGGATGACTAAAAAACCATTTTGGTCATTTTGTACAATTGATAATATAGCATACGCCCAAAAACAAAGCAAGATAATTTTTCCTCTAAAGAAAAATCCCCTCTATACAGGGGAGACAGTGTTTTTCATATAGGCAACAACTTCGCCTGCAGTGACTTTTCCTTGCTCAACACAGTCAGGAAGGCTATGGCCGCCGAAAGAGCTCCCGGCGACAAAGAAACCGGGCAGAGTTTCCCGCATTCTCTCCTTAAGTGTAAACAAGCGTTCTGCATGCCCGACTGTATATTGAGGCATCGCATTTTTCCAGCGGGAAACTACTGTGAATTCAGGATCCGCAGATAGGTTTAGAGTCTTCCGCAAATCCTGCAATACAATCGATTCAATCTCATCGTCCGAAAGGTCCACAACCGTTTCCTCTCCCGCCCTGCCAATGAAAGAGCGCAGCAGCATCTTTCCTTCCGGCGCTGTGTGCGGCCAGATTTTATGCAGCCATGTTGAAGCGGTTATGGTCAGATCGCTATTTCGGGATACGACAAATCCGGTGCTCTTGTCTATTCCAGCCGGTCTATTCTCTGAAAATGCCATCGTCACCGAGGCAACCGATGAGGCAGGCATCTGTTTATATGTCTTCAGCGGGCCGAAATCTGGCAGCAACTTCAATAGAGAGGGATGCGGCATCGCACTGACAACCGCATCCGCTATAATATTCTCCCCAGTATTCAGCGCCAGTGTGTACCCGTTATGATCGTTTGAAGGATGGATCGACTGCACCTTGACTCCCTTTAGGACAAGGTCCCGTGGCAGCTTTTGCTCAATTTTATCAACGAGCGTCTGAAGGCCGCCTTGTAATGTAAGGATTCGATTTGGGCACGATTGTCCTTCAAACAAATGAATCCCTCGCTTGATTCCCAAAATCAAACTCCGGTATTGCTTCTCTATCTCGTTTACCTGGGGGAACGTTGCATTCAGGCTTAGCTGGTCAATATCTCCCGGGTAAACCCCGGACAAGAGCGGCTCGATCATATTCTCGACAACTTCATCGCCTAAACGCCGGCGGAAGAAACCTCCGAGCGACATGTCCCCCTTCTCTTTTTTCCGGGGTATGACAAGGTCCGCTGCAGCCCTCATCTTTCCCGGTATCGAAAACAAGTCCGTCGTCAAGAAAGGGGCTACCTTCGTAGGGACTCCGTATATGGAACCCTCAGGCAGCGAATGCAGTTTGTTATTGATTAGAACTTGCGGATTTCCCGCCTGGCTCTGGATCATTTCCTTTTCCAGATCCAATTCCCTTAACAGCGATTTAGTACTCTCTTTCCTCTCCAAAAAAGAATCGGGGCCCTTCTCAATGACAAACCCATCCCGGCAGACAGTGTGGATTTTCCCACCGAGCCGATGGCTGGCCTCCACAAGGAGGATCTGCCAAGGGCCGTCTTCTTCCGTGATGGTCTGCTGCAAGTAATAAGCAGCTGTCAGTCCGGTAATTCCGCCGCCGATCACTACAACAGACTTCTTATGTTCAGTCAAATCTGGATCGCCCTCTTTTGTAATCTTGTTTGCCCACGCTTAAAATGTTCAGTGACTCGACTGAACATTTTAAGCCTCTATTGGTTCCCCTTTTTTATCTCGCGATTTTCTGGAACCGTCGCGAATGACTTGTCTTTATGTGAAAACACGATCACGGAAAGGGATCGATTATTCAGCTACAGACAGTAGTTTACGGATGGCTGATGCCATGGCACGAATGATTTCCGGCTGGGCGTCAGGCATATCCGGGCGGTAATAGCTTGTTCCAAGCTCCTTATTGACAACTTTGCATTCATGGTCGTTATCGTAAAGCACTTCAAGATGAGTAGAAATAAAACCGACCGGAGTATAGACGAAAGCTTTATAACCTTTGTCATTATAAAGATCCCTTGTCAGGTCCTGAACATCCGGGCCAAGCCATGGATCCGGGGTATTCCCCTCGCTCTGCCAGCCGACAGCATATTCTTTAACGTCAGCTGCTTCAGCGATCATTTTGGCCGTCTCTTTCAATTGCTCTGGATACGGATCACCGTACTCCAAAATCTTCTCTGGCAGGCTGTGGGCAGATACAATCAGGCAGGCTGCTTCTTTTTCTTCAGCCGGCATAGATGCGTATGTGTCTTTAATTTTTTCCGCCCAGTAGTTGATAAAGTCTTCTTCTCTATACCAGCTTTCCACAGATGTGATGGAAAGGCCACCCAACTCGGAAGCCTTTTGTGCTGCACGGTCATTGTAAGACTTCACGCTAAACGTTGAAAAATGCGGGGCAAGCACGATTGATACTGCCTCGTCAATTCCGTCCTGATGCATTTTTTTTACCGCATCTTCAATGAAAGGTTCGATATGCTTCAAGCCGATATAGGCTTTGAATTCCACCTCATCCTGGACTTCATTCAAATGCTTCTCAAGTCCGTATGCCTGTGCCTCTGTGATTTTCGCAAGCGGGGAAATTCCTCCGATTGCTTTATAACGGTTCTCAAGGTCTTCAAGCGCCTCGGGTGACGGCTTTCTTCCATGACGGATATGTGTATAATACCTTTCCACATCTTCTTCTTTATAAGGTGTTCCATAGGCCATTACCAATAGCCCCATCTTTTTCTTTGCCATTATCCGGACACTCCTTTTTACTTCATTTGGCTGATTTTATCTCTGCTGTACTCGTGAACGAATGCTGTCAGCTTTTTCAAAGTTTCAGGGCTTACTTCAGGGAAAACTCCATGTCCAAGGTTAAAAATGAAGCCAGGCTTCTCAAGTCCCTGATCAATGATACTGCGGGCATGTTCTTCAATGACAGCCCAGTCGGCAATGAGCAAGGCAGGATCAAGATTGCCTTGCACCGCTTTTGTCACTCCGCGCTCTCGGGCTTCAGCTATCGGCAGGCGCCAATCGAGCCCAACGACATCGAGCGGAAGTTCATTCCATTCAAGCGCTAGATGGCTTGCTCCGACACCGTGCATGATCAGCGGCACATTTTCCGATCTTAATTCAGCAAAGATCTTTTCCATTATTGGCTTAATGTACTTCTTATAGTCTTCACGGCTGAGCGCGCCTACCCATGAGTCAAAGATTTGAACAGCACTTGCCCCTGCTTTGATTTGGGCACGCAAATAAGCGATCGTCATTTCACCAAGTTTCTCCATTAACAGGGCCCAAGCTTCTGGTTCCGAGTACATGAAGGCCTTTGTCTTATGATAGTTTTTCGAAGGTCCTCCCTCAATCATATAGCTTGCCAATGTGAAAGGAGCACCGCCGAAGCCGATCAGCGGCACTGTCAGCTGCTCTTGAGTCAGCAGTTTGATCGTATCAAGAACGTAAGGGATATCCTCTTCAGGATGAATTTCTCCAAGTTTCTCAACATCCTTCAGCGATCGGATCGGATTATCGATTACCGGGCCGATGCCACTTTTGATTTCAACGTCCACACCCAGCGCGGGAAGCGGAGTCATGATATCTTTGTAAAGAATCGCTGCATCCACATCGTACATTTCAACAGGAAGCCTTGTTACATATGCACAGAGCTCCGGTTGATGTGTGATTTCAAAGAGGGAATACTTTTCTTTCAATTTCCGGTATTCGGCTTGTGATCTCCCAGCCTGGCGCATATACCAGACAGGCACATGGTTCGGCTGCCCGCCTTTCGCAGCCTGTAAAAATGCATCATTTAAAATAGTAGTCATCTGTTTTCTCTTTCCGCCTTTCATACATTCTCCACCTGATTTATAGTATCTACATCAGCGGTCCGCCTATATAAGTACAGTTCAGCTTATTTCGTACTAACTATATTATTTTTCCAGAACAAAGTATAGAAACAACACTCTGATGTCATAAATTTGTCCCTTTTGAGGGTATGTATATGACATCGGACCGCCCCATTTGTTTGCGGGCACCTAAAAAGGGTAGGATTGATATTATAATCCATACTAAATAAGTGACTGTTAAATCATTCAGACGAGGTGATTGGATGTACGTCTATATTACATCGGGAACGTATCCATTTTTGAAGAAAATCGAAGAAAAACACCCCAATGAAAAAATCGTATTGATGCAGGGCTTGCACACCTCCCAGCTCCTTCATGAAACAGAGGGAAAAACATTGTTTGAAGCACCAAGGAAATACCAGCTGATTGAATCGATCGGTGAGTTTTCCAAAGAGGGTTATATTGCCTGCAACAATATTCCAGTTCGCGATGAAGGCCGTCCGGTATTTGAATACAGGTTTACGAACCAGGGGCAGAAACTCGCCAAAGAATCTGGCTTCCATGCGATGAGAGTGCTTCGCCCGCTCTCGAGCGATACGTATGTGGTGATGACCATGTGGGAGAATGAAAAATCCTATACTGCTTGGAAAGATTCCTCATCCTTCCATGAAGCGCATGGAAAACCGTCAGGAGAAAATATTGGGCAAAACATCAGTGTATTTGCCGGCCCATCATACATTTCGACCTTCTTTGTTTCCGATGAAGAAGCGAGACATTTGAAAGAGAAGGAACAATAATACAAACACGGCCCAGCAAAAAAATCACCCCTCCCGTTTGAAACGGCGACGGGTGATTTTTTTTGGAAGCCTGATATGTTAAAATAGTTTTAAATTTCACGAAATGGCGGGTGGTTTGGTATGTTAGAAGATTTGTATGGCAAACTTGAAGGTTACTATGATGAAATGATTGAAATCAGGCGGTACTTGCATCAGCATCCCGAACTGTCCTTTGAAGAAGTGCAGACAGCTGCTTATATCCGGGATTTTTATAAAAACCTTGGGGTTGACGTGAAAGAAGGCGTTGGCGGAAATGGGATTGTTGTGCGTATCAAAGGTGGAAAACCTGGAAAAACCGTTGCACTTCGGGCAGATTTCGATGCGCTTCCAATTCAGGAAGAAACCGGTCTTCCCTTTGCTTCTCAGGTTCCGGGCGTCATGCATGCTTGCGGACATGACGGCCATACAGCCACACTCCTTGTTCTCGGCAAAGCTCTTAACGAAATGAAGAATGAGCTGGCAGGTGAATATGTGCTCATCCATCAGCATGCAGAGGAATACGCACCAGGCGGAGCGATTTCGATGATTAAGGACGGATGCCTTGAAGGGGTTGATGTCATTTTTGGCACGCATCTTTGGTCTGGCCTGCCTACGGGTACAATCAGCTGCAGGAAAGGGCCAATCATGGCAGCCGCCGACCGTTTTGAAATCAAAATCAAAGGATATGGCGGACACGGAGCGCAACCGCATAAAACGAAAGATGCGGTTGTGATCGCTTCCCAATTGGTTGTAAACCTCCAGCAAATTGTCAGCCGCCGCATTGACCCAATTGATTCAGCAGTCGTCTCAGTCGGATCCTTCGTTGCCAATAATGCGTTCAACGTAATTGCAGACACGGCTGACTTGAAAGGGACGGTTCGCTCATTCAATCCGGATGTCAGAGATAAAGTTGAGGAAGAAATGGCCCGGATTGTAAAAGGGACTTGCCTAGCAGCAGGCTGTGACTATGACTACCAGTATACTCGCGGCTATCCTGCTGTAGTCAATCATGACGAAGAGACAGACCTGGTCGCAGCCATTGCGGAGAAAGTACCCGGAGTGGAAAACGTGATCGAGGCTGCACCAGAAATGGGCGGAGAAGATTTTGCCTATTATCTAGAACAGGTGAAGGGAACCTTCTTTTTCACCGGCGCCGCACCTGCAACAGACGGCATTGCCTATCCGCACCACCACCCAAAATTTGATATTGAGGAAAAATCCCTCCTCATCGCCGCCAAAACATTGGGAGCCGCCGCTCTCACAGCACAGGTAAAATCCGCCGATCCCTCTCCTGTGGCATAGAAATGCGAAGGCGCCTTGCTCAGCTGCGACAAGCATAAGGCGAAGATGGACAAAGGCGCTTTTCAGCCTTTATCCGGCTTTGACTTATGACCTCGAGCAGCTAGGCGCTGCAGCTGGACAGGGAAATGCGGAGGGGGCCAGCCTATCGGCGACAAGCGCGGGAGGAAAAGACCAGGAAAAGGCGCTTTTCAGCCATCTCCCGGCCTGGCTTTTGACTCGAACCCTATCGCCTAAAGCTTGATAAAAAAACGGATCCTCGAATAATGCAGCCCGATTCGAAGCTGTGTTAATCGAAGATCCGTTTTCACCTATATTTTTCACTCTTCCGCAACCTCTGCACTGCATATACCCTGCTGAACAAAATAGAAAAAGCAAGGCCGGCTGCGCCAATGCACGCCCCGTTCAGCAAAGACTGGCCAACCGCGGCAACAATTGCAAAGAGAATCGCTTGTCCGATTAATACTTTCATGATGAGCATGACTACCGCTTTTTGCTTCAGCGCGGGACTCACAGGATAGAGGTTTGTCCAGATCTTGCTGTCATGCCGGCGAATAATCGGAAGTAACTGAAATCCCGTTAAATAGATGAAACCTAGGCCAATGGCAAGCGATACGTACAAATTGGAATTAATATAAACGAGCAGACCCGCAATAACGGTCAGCCGTACAATCAACCCCGAATATTCCGCTGTCCTGACCAAGGAGCGGGAGAACAAATAACGATACGTCTCCTCGCTGCCATACGGAATCGGCACAAACAGAAAATCGAGCCACTTTCTTCTCTTTACTTCCCCTTTCAAATGCGGGACATCGGTGAACATATTGGCAGCCCGATAGAACATTTGCATTCGGTTCTGCTCTTTTTCAATCAGGACATCCCACTTGATCAAACGGTCCTTCGCAGCGCCCCTGAAGAAAACAGCATAGGCGGCCATGACAAGCACAACTGCACCGATAATCCAAAGGGAGGCAACTTCGACTATAAAGTAGATAAGCAGCACATTCATCGCAAACCGGGCAATTTGATCTTTCATTAAAGACGCCTGATCGCCGAACTTCAGCATTTGCCAACGAAGCCAGACATTCCAGTACTTGGCCGCCAGAAAGATGGCAAGCAGCGGGAAAAAAGTCTGAAATCCCTTGCCTGTCACTTTCACATAAAGCGGCATTAAAATCGCGAGCCCGACCACCACAAAATAGGACTGCAAGAAAAAACTGAGACGGATTCCTTTTTTAAAATAGCCATCCATCCGTGTTTCCATCGGCAAAAGAAAAACAATATCTGCTTCTTTAAGCAGCGTATAAACAGGACTGGCGGTGAGGATTACCCCTAAAATGGCGGCCATTACCCATCCGGCCGGAAAGGAGCTTGTCAGCGTTTTGACCCAGTTCGAATAGTAATAAACAGCCGCTCCGCCGCCGAAAATAAGGACGAAAAGCAGATGGTCATTGAACATGTATTTTGAATAGCGTCTTAATTCCACGGTATATGAACGAAAACGCTCCCGCCATAAATCATTCATTTGCTTCATTTTCTTCTTCCTTTGTCAGTTGAATGTAAATATCATCCAATGTTGCCCCCGGCATTCCGAACTCTTTCTGCAAAGACTTCAACGTCCCTTTTGCCCGTACTTCCCCATTATGTAAAATGATAAAGCCATCGCAATAGCGTTCAGCCGTGGCCAAAATGTGAGTCGACATCAAAATCCCTGCTCCACCGCTTTTCATCCGCTCCATCAGTTCAAGCAGCGACTGGATGGCGAGTGGATCCAGACCGAGAAAAGGCTCGTCAATGATATAAAGCGGCGGTTCAATCAGGAATGCGCACATGATCATGACTTTTTGTTTCATCCCTTTTGAAAAATGAGCCGGGAACCACTTCAGCTTCTTCTCCATACGGAATTCCTTTAACAGAGGGCCGACTCTTAATTGAAACTCGCTCTCCTCCAGCCCGTATGCCATAGCGGCAAGGCGCAGATGCTCCTCGAGCGTCAGCTCTTCATAAAGAATCGGCGTTTCAGGCACGAACGAGAACTGCCGCCGGTAACTCTCGGGATGATCTGCCAGTGTCTCCCCATTGATTTTGATGGATCCCTTTTTCGGTTCCATCAGACCGATAATATGTTTGATGGTTGTACTTTTTCCGGCACCATTCAGACCGATCAGTCCGATCATCTGTCCCGGTTCGATTGAAAAAGATATATCTTTCAGGACGGGATTTTTCGTGTATCCTCCCGTCAGCCCATTGATCTCTAGCAGTGACATATTCAACGTCCTTTCGTTATAGAAAGTCTTCTTTTCATTGTACCAAAAAACAAGGCCGCGGTAATCTTTCTCGCATGGAGAACTTTTCCTGTATACTGCCTGCGGCTTTTGGCTATTATATATTTTGAAGGAGCGGTCATCAAGCGAAACTGGGGTGGTTGTCAAAGACATGATCCTGCAGTAGAAGCGGAAAGACGAACAGGATTCACATGAACACAATAAGTCGAACTTGACGAATAGACAAGGGAGATGGTTGCGTTGGGCATGATGATGAATAGTCGATTGTTTCTATAAAGGCTGTTTCAGCCGGATTGGGACACTTTCCATGAACCGCTAACCCCTTCAACGTGCAGGGCTCTTATTGAGTCCTGCATGTTTTTGCTTTTTTTCAAGATATGCTACCATATGGCTATCCCCATGGAAAGGATGGTTTTCATGAACGACTGCATTTTTTGTAAAATCACAAGAGGAGAAATCCCATCTGCCAAAGTGTATGAAAATGAACATGTATACGCATTTCTCGATTTGAGCCAAGTGACAGAAGGACACACCCTTGTCGTGCCGAAAGTACATAAGAAAGATATTTTTGAGATGGACGAAGAGACAGCAAAAAATTTCTTCGCATCGATTCCGCTTGTCGCCAACGCGATCAAATCAGCGTTTGAGCCGGAAGGCCTGAATATGCTCAACAATAACGGTGCATTGGCGGACCAGTCCGTCTTCCACTTTCATATGCACCTCATCCCAAGATACGACAGAAAAAAAGATGGATTTGGCAGCAAATGGGTGACTCATGATGAAGAATATACAACTGAGGATCTGCAGCGCATTGCCGGGAAAATATCCACCGCTCTTGAACAGGAAAAAATTAATCTATAGATTCGATTGAATCTTGGCGTAAATATGCTATACTATTCTTAATCTTTCGCTGCCGGCAGAGTGCACGGCAGGAGAGACAGAGATGAGACGAGAAGAGGAGAGATTAGACATGAAAACAAGAACACTGGTTTGTTTGTCGATGTTTATTGCAGTCGGCGCGGTATTGCATTTTATTATTCCGAGTATTAACGGAACAATGAAGCCGGATATGATGCTGGCGATGATGTTCCTCGGGATCCTGCTTTTTCCCGATAAGAAAAACGTACTTGTGCTTGGTTTGGCAACAGGAATCCTATCCGGTCTTACCACTACATTCCCTGGCGGCCTGATTCCCAACATCATTGATAAACCGATCACCGCGTTTGCCTTTTATGGACTTTACCTGTTGATCGCTAAGAAAAATCAAAATTTGATTGCCATTACGGCCTTGACCGTTATCGGAACATTGATTTCAGGATTTATTTTCCTCGGTTCGGCATTCTTATTCTTTGAACTGCCGGCTCCGTTCCCAGTCCTGTTCTCATTGGCCGTACTCCCAGCCCTTGCCATGAACGCAATCGCCATGTTCATTCTGTATCCGAGTGTCAAAGCGATTCTTAGCCGAGCAAGGCTGATTGAGCAAGTCCAGCATTAATAGACAGAAGGAACCTGATTTATACGATCAGGTTCCTTTTTTAATTGGCGATCCAGAACAGCAAAGCGCTGGCGGCAAGCAAGATGAATGCTGCAGCTCCCAGAGCCCCTGTACGCTGTGCCAGCAGCTTCTTCGGCGGATAGATTCCGGGCCTTCTCCAAACGGACAGATAATGCAAAGTACCCGATAGGAGAATCAGCCCCATACCAAGAAAAATATAAATGACAATCTGCATATTCTGCTCACCTCAATTTTCCTTCTCCTCACCAATTTATGCTGAATGATGTGTGGGCATGACCGGAAGAGGGAATAGTTAAAGAAGGATTATTTATTTTTTTGTAGAAAAAGAAAGAGTAAGAAAGACCTTTGTCACTTTCTGACAGAGGCCTTCCGAGAAAAAAGCATGAGGTGATTAGAATGAACAAAAAAGCACTCGGATATGGTTTGCTTGCCGGCGCAGTAATCGGCGGAGCTGCAGCACTGCTCTCTGCCCCTCTTTCCGGGAAAGAAATGCGTAACCGGATTTCATCATCGAAAGGCGAATGGCTGAGCATCGCCAAAGATTTAAAAGAAAATGCTGCCGATATTAAAGATTCCGTTACGAAACTGACGAAGGAAGGTAAGGAGATCTTCGGCGAACTGGCTGGCGATGTAAAGCTTGCGATTGAAGAATGGCAGCAGGATATCGAGCCTAATAAAGAAGCGATGCAGAAAGAAATGAAAGATATACAGCAAACGATTGCCAACCTGGAAAAACAGCTTCAAGACAAACAAGCTGCAGGCCATTAAACAGAGGATTCTTCCTCTGTTTTTTATTTATCTCCCCATTCCAAAAATTTTGTATATTTAAACCTTTATTATTTTTTGTTTTATTGGCATAATAATTATAATACATAAAAGGTGGGGGAAATTGATGGCGGATAAACAATTCTCGATCAAGGAATCAATGATTTTTAGCCAGAGGATGGCTCAGCTGAGCAAAGCTCTCTGGAAAGCAATCGAAAAGGATTGGCAAAATTGGGTAAAACCTTATGGCCTTAATATTAATGAACATCATATATTGTGGATTGCTTACCATTTAAGAGGCGCTTCCATTTCAGACATCGCCAAATTTGGCGTTATGCACGTGTCCACGGCATTTAATTTTTCGAAGAAGTTGGAAGAAAGAGGCTTGCTCAGTTTTTCAAAAAGAGAGGATGATAAGCGGAACACATATGTTGAGCTTACCGAAAAAGGGGAAGAACTGCTTCTTGAGCTTACGCATACGTTTGACGTGGACAACAATTCGGTTTTTGTCGGTGCCATGCCACTCCGAGAACTGTATGGGAAATTTCCGGATATTATTGAGCTGATGGCAATCATACGGAACATTTACGGAGATGATTTCATGGAGATCTTTGAACGCTCCTTTGCCAATCTGGAAAGTGAATTTGAGGAGAACGAAGGGAAAATCAACAAAAGGAAAATCGAAAATGCAGGATAATCCTAATCAAGGTTCTTTTTAAATATCTCCATCAATTCGGGGTAAATCTTTTGTTTCAAACATGCCTCAATCACTTCTTTAACGGATAGCTTTTCATTCAGCTTGAATAAGAACTCACGAAAAAGCGGGGAATAAAACACAAAATGCTCCGCTTTTTGCTTTTCTCTTTCTTTCTCCAGCGTTTCGCACAAGGAAAAAAACTCTGCCACTTCTTTTTCATTCAAATTCTTATCAATGATCATCCGGTCGAATTCCTTGCCTTCTGTGTTGACCATATTCAGCAAAAGACGCTGATGGTACATAAGCCGATCAATCTGTGCCTGCAAACTGTCCATTTCTTTCTCCCCTTTGTCCATCCGCAACCCCTTTCCCATCTCCCTCAATATTTCGCCAGAAACCCTTGCCTTTCCTGCATTTGCGGAACGTGCAAAAAAAGATTTGAAACCCTATTGATTTTCCTTTGTTTTCGTCGTATTGTATGTAAAGTCGAATGAATGAAAGGGAATGGAGGATCTTATCAATGCATTGCTGGAAAACGTTCAATGTCGATAAAAAATACCAGTTTTACCGGCAATTTTTTATCTCCTCATTGATCACGCTCCTTGTTTTTATCACATTTTATGTACCGATACAAATTTTAGCCGGCCGTACGATGGAGGATAGCTATTTTGCCCTACTGGTGACGGGCGTTTTCCTTCTCTACCCGCTTCATAAATTCATGCACTATTTGCCGCTTGCCAAATACTCGAAAAGCATCAAATTGGAAATTGATTTTTACTTTTATGTATTGCCAATCATCAACTTGAAAATTGACAACCCTGTACCGAAATTACAGTTCGCAATCTCGCTCATATTGCCGTTCCTTCTCATTAACAGCGGGATTTGTGCGCTTATGTTCCTCTTTCCGGAATATGTTCACTATTTGACGATATTGCTCGCTTATCACTTCGGACTCTGTGCTGGGGACCTTCCCGTCTTGAAGGCTCTCCTTCTGTCACCTCGTCACTCTTTGGTGGAGGAGCATGAGCGGGGTTATCAAATCCTTGTAAACGAATGACCAGCGCCCTTCTCGGCCTCCGAGGAGGGTATATTTCATTTTCCAAGCCGTTTCAATCATTAACTCTATCTTTTTTTTCGTAAATTTGCTATCGTTAACATACAAATCTTTGGAGAGGAGGATGAGGCTTGATCTCCGCCTTTGTCATCTTCGCGATTTTTATTCTTTACATATTCAACAATCTGACGAATGCCCTCTGCATTCAAAAAGAGATCCCGGAAGAGCGGCAGCCGTTTGTGTTCCGCACCATCAATATTTTGATAACGATCCTTCTCCTCTCTTCCTATATTGAAATATTATACACTTGATCTCGAATGTACAACAAACAGGCGGTTCCCGATTGGGAGCCGCCTGTTCGCATCAGTCATCCTGAGCTCTTAGTAAAGCCAAGATGCACCGACGATGATGAGCAAAATAAACAATACAACGATTAACGCGAAACCTCCGCCGTATCCGCCTGCTCCTGCGCTCATACCCTGCACCCCCTCTGTTTGAGTCTATTTATCCTATTCATTCCTCATAAAAGTTGTTAGGCTTTTTGACCCGGTTTATCGTCATTTAACAAAAATATGCTGCCCCTACGATGATCAATAAAATGAACAGCACTACAAGCAAGGCAAATCCAGAATTATAAGCATATCCCATTCCTAACAGCCTCCTTTTCATCTGTCAATCCAGCATATGCCCCGCCCTTTCCGTTTGGTTATGGCATTTGCCCAATTCATGGCGATTCCTTGAAAGTGTTTTTTTCTATGAGACTTTATGTTATAGTATGTTTTATGGATTTCCATACAGATTTTGAATAGGGAGCTGTCTTATATGAATAAATGGGTTTTATCCCTTTCTTTAGCGGCTGGGGTAATTGGATTGGCAGGCTGCAGCGGATCAAACGGTGCAGTAGTGGAAACAAAAGCAGGCGACATTACGAAAGACCAACTTTATGAAGCAATGAAAGATAAGTATGGCGAGGAAACACTGCGCCAGCTTGTCATTGACAAAGTGCTTTCTAAAGAATACAAGGTCTCGGATAAAGAAGTCGATGAGCAATTAGACGAAGTCAAGAGCCAAATCGGACCTCAATTTGAGATGGCCCTTGCGCAATACGGCTATAAAGATGAAAGTGAGTTCCGCGAAGCATTGAGATTGAATCTTCTTCAGGAAAAAGCGGCAATGAAAGATATCAAAGCCAGTGAAAAAGACGTAAAGGCTTATTACGATGCGAAAAAGCCGGACATTGAAGTCCGCCACATCCTTGTAGAAGACGAAGCCAAGGCTAAAGATTTGATAGCAAAATTGGACAAGGGTGAGGACTTTGCTAAGCTTGCCAAGGAAAATTCAACTGATCCTGGCACAGCTGAACAAGGCGGAGAACTTGGGTTTGTTTCCCAGGACGATCAACAGCTTGATGCAGCATTCAAAGAAGCAGCCTTCAAGCTTAAGAAGGATGAAATTAGTGCACCCGTCCAGTCTTCATTTGGCTGGCATATTATCCAAGTGACCGATATTAAGAAAAAAGAGTCATTTGACAAAGTAAAAGACAAAATGGAACGTGAATACAAATTATCCAAGCTAGATGCTGACAAAGCACAAAACGCTTTGAAAAACGAGCTGAAAAAGTCTGATATCAAAATTGAGGACAAAGAATTGAAAGACACATTCGATGGCATTCTCACTTCTGATAAAGAAAAAGAAACAACGGACAAAAAAGAATCCAAGTAAGAAAAAAAAGCTGCCTATGTAAAGTGGTACCTATGTCAAGGACACAATAAAAAAAGAGATTAAGCAGTTTGAAGATGATTCCTATATTGAATAGGGGTCATCTTTTTTAAATTCCACTGATAACGATAATTATTATAATAGACCATATAATGGTTAATC
>NZ_JBWBKF010000018.1:0-3614 GCF_057657925.1 Lederbergia sp. B243.17 | reverse complement strand
CTGGCAGCTCGTCGGGCTCATAACCCGAAGGTCGCAGGTTCAAATCCTGCCCCCGCAATCGAAGGTCCCGTGGTGTAGCGGTTAACATGCCTGCCTGTCACGCAGGAGATCGCCGGTTCGATCCCGGTCGGGACCGCCATTCTTTACATTACCATCCTTTTAAAAACGAAACGGACTTGTTTCGTTTTTTTGTTTTTGCGAATTGATCGTGGATTTAGTATGATATTGGTTGAACCTGATTCCTTAGGGCACTGTTCCTAAGGTTTTTTTGTAAAAAGAATAAGGAGATTACCATGCCACTATATGAAATGGAAACGAAGAGCCCGGAAGAGACCCATGAGCTGGCAAGGAAGCTTGGCCGTATGCTGCAAGCGCAGGATGTGCTGTTGCTTGAGGGGGATCTCGGAGCGGGGAAGACTGCGTTTACAAAGGGGATTGCCGCCGGTTTGGAAATCAGGCGGAATGTGAACAGTCCGACCTTTACAATCATAAAAGAATACAAGGGCCGTATCCCGCTTTATCACATGGATGTATACCGGGTTGAAAATGAAGCGGAGGACCTCGGATTTGATGAGTATTTTTACGGAGACGGGGCGACGGTTGTGGAGTGGGCCCATTTAATTGAGGAGCAGCTGCCTTCCAATCGGCTGACCATCCGGTTGCAGCATTTGGGCGGCGACCGGAGAAGGCTGTCTTTTGTGCCGGCCGGGGAGCGGTATGAAGCTTTGTGTAAGGAGTTTTTTGATGAATCTATTAGCGATTGATACGTCCAATGATGTGCTGGGTGTTGCCCTTTTAACGGAGGAAAAGGTGATTGCCGAGTACAGCACCAATCTGAAGAAAAACCACAGTGTCCGCCTGATGCCGGCAGTCGAGCAGCTGCTTGCCGACTGCGGCCTAAAGCCGTCTGATCTGGATAAGATTGTCGTGGCGCAGGGGCCGGGTTCTTATACCGGCGTGCGAATCGGGGTAACGGTTGCCAAGACGATGGCGTGGGCGCTCGGGGTTCCGCTTTCGGGTGTGTCCAGCTTGGCGGCACTCGCTGCTTCGGCAAGGCGGGTGCCTGGGGTGATCTGTCCGTTATTCGACGCCCGGCGGGAACGTCTTTACACGGGGCTCTACCGCTATGAAGGGGATCACCTGATGGCAGTGATTCCAGATCAAAATATTTCGGCTGCGGATTGGGCTGACATCCTCATTGAACAGGGAGAGCCGGTTTATTTCATCGGCAATGATGTGCCTTTGTACCGAGACTTATTCACAGAAAAGTTAGGTGACTTGGCGGCGTTTGCCTCTGTGGCAGAATCGAATCCGCGTCCTGGAGAATTGGGCTGGCTTGGCATGGAGGCGCCTGCTGAGGTCGTGCATGCTTTTTCACCGAATTATACGAGACTTGTGGAAGCAGAGGCCAAATGGCTTGAGGAACAGGGGAAAAACAAATGAAGGATTCAGCGGTAAGAAATATTATGTTTCGCTATGCTACAGAGGCGGATATCGATTCGCTTGTTGCGATCGAGCAGCAGTCGTTCAGTGCCCCTTGGCCGCCGGAGGCTTTTTACAATGATATCGTAAATAACCGGTTTGCCGTTTATATCCTTATGTATGCGGATGAGCAGCTTGCCGGCTATTGCGGTGTTTGGCTTGTTCTCGATGAAGGACATATTACCAATGTTGCGGTGCTGCCGGAGTTCCGCGGTCGGAAACTTGGGGAAGCCCTGATGCGGCAAATGATGAAGGTGGCGAGCGAGACCGGAGCTCTTACGCTGACGCTTGAAGTTAGGGTGAGCAATACGCCAGCCCGTTCCCTTTATCGGAAGCTCGGGTTCCAAGAGGGCGGCATCCGGAAAAATTATTATACGGACAATCAGGAAGATGCAATAGTAATGTGGGTGAAATTATGAGTAAGGATCTTTTTATATTAGGAATTGAAACGAGCTGCGATGAAACGGCAGCCTCCATAGTAAAAAACGGCAAGGAAATCGTCTCGAATGTCGTTGCCTCTCAGATCGAAAGCCATAAGCGGTTCGGCGGCGTTGTGCCAGAGCTTGCCTCAAGGCATCATGTCGAGCAGATCACCATCGTGGTGGAAGAGGCGATGAGGGAGGCAGACATGAAGTTTGGCGAGCTGGACGCAATTGCCGTCACGGAAGGGCCAGGCTTAGTCGGGGCTCTGCTTGTCGGCGTGAACGCGGCCAAGGCGCTCAGTTTCGCTGCAGGTGTGCCTCTTGTCGGCGTCCATCATATAGCGGGTCATATTTATGCAAACAGGCTGGTTGCCGATATGACGTTCCCGTTGCTCGCCCTTGTTGTTTCAGGAGGCCATACGGAGCTTGTCTACATGAAGGAGCATGGCAGCTTTGAAGTGATCGGCGAGACAAGGGACGATGCGGCAGGCGAGGCGTATGATAAGGTGGCGCGTACATTGAATCTGCCATACCCAGGAGGCCCGCATATCGACCGCCTTGCTGGTGCTGGACAGGATACGCTCAATTTTCCGCGCTCCTGGCTAGAAGAAGGATCTTATGATTTCAGCTTCAGCGGCTTGAAATCAGCAGTGATCAACACGCTCCACAATGCGGAACAGCGCGGCGAGGAACTGAAGCCCGAGGATGTCGCGGCGAGTTTCCAGGCAAGTGTTGTCGAAGTGCTTACTGAGAAAACGATTCGCGCAGCAAAAGAGTATGGCGTCAAACAAGTGCTTGTCGCCGGCGGGGTAGCGGCGAACAGAGGATTGCGGGCATCTCTAGAAAATGCATTCGAAGCAATACAGGAAGTGGAATTGATCATCCCGCCCCTTTCTCTTTGTACGGACAATGCGGCAATGATTGCAGCCGCTGGCACAGTGCTTTTCCAAAAGGGAAAGCGTTCAGGCAGTGATATGAATGCCCACCCGAACCTGGAAATTGAATCATGAAAAATCGGCTGTCTTATGGCAGCCGATTTTTTTTGTATGCAAAAGATGAAGTTTGTCAACAGTTTTTTTTCAAACTATGAACAAGCTGTGGACAAAGATGTGGGCAACTTTTAATAGTTGTCAGAGGCCTTGCTGCTGCTGGGTTCAGGCTGTTAGCTGAATTGTGGATAATAAAATGATTTTCTGTGGATATAGTGGAAAAACCAGTTGAAAAGCGACATAACGGTGTGGGTTATGTGTATAACTTTGTGGATAGCAAAATACACTTTATCCGTCTACCATTTAGGAGGGAATATGAATAATTGGGCATAAATGGCTCCCTCTTTATGCTATAGTATAGAAAAAGGGGTGGATTGAATGGTATGGATGCTTGTTCTCTCCCCGTTGCTGCTACTGATTCCCATCGTTCTTATTTTCCAAAGAAAGAAAAGGCGGAGGATCAATCATAGCCAATTGAATGCCAATCTTGCTGATAAGCACAAGTACGAAACCATCTATACGACGCATGAACGGAATCAGTGGAATCACCATATTTAAATTGAAAAAAGGAGAGCAGTCCGTAAAGTGGTACCTATGTCAAGGACACAATAAAAAAAGAGATTAAGCAGTTTGAAGATGATTCCTATATTGAATAGGGGTCATCTTTTTTAAATTCCACTGATAACGATAATTATTATAATAGACCATATAATGGTTAATC
>NZ_JBWBKF010000017.1:0-16840 GCF_057657925.1 Lederbergia sp. B243.17 | reverse complement strand
CTGGCAGCTCGTCGGGCTCATAACCCGAAGGTCGCAGGTTCAAATCCTGCCCCCGCAATCGAAGGTCCCGTGGTGTAGCGGTTAACATGCCTGCCTGTCACGCAGGAGATCGCCGGTTCGATCCCGGTCGGGACCGCCATTTACATAATCCTCTTCATACGAGGGAACAATGAAAAATCTTATTTCTTAGGCTCAGTAGCTCAGTTGGTAGAGCAAAGGACTGAAAATCCTTGTGTCGGCGGTTCGATTCCGTCCTGAGCCACCATTTTTCAGTCGCCTTGGTGTGACATAAAGATGGCGGCTATGGCGAAATGGTCAACGCATCGGATTGTGGCTCCGACATCGTGGGTTCGATTCCCACTAGTCGCCCCATTACTCTTTTTGCGGGTGTAGTTTAGTGGTAAAACCTCAGCCTTCCAAGCTGATGATGAGGGTTCGATTCCCTTCACCCGCTCCATATTTTAATAATATGGGCCTGTAGCTCAGCTGGTTAGAGCACACGCCTGATAAGCGTGAGGTCGGTGGTTCGAGTCCACTCAGGCCCACCATTCCGCAGTAGCTCAGTGGTAGAGCTATCGGCTGTTAACCGATCGGTCGTAGGTTCGAATCCTACCTGCGGAGTACTCCATCTTTTATGCTTTAGTTGGAGGTCAGCCATTGGCTTTTTCAATAGTTGTGGGGAAGTACTCAAGAGGCTGAAGAGGCGCCCCTGCTAAGGGCGTAGGTCGCGTAAGCGGCGCGAGGGTTCAAATCCCTCCTTCTCCGCCATATTATTCTGGCCCCTTGGTCAAGCGGTTAAGACACCGCCCTTTCACGGCGGTAACACGGGTTCGAATCCCGTAGGGGTCATCTCGGCATCATTCATTAAGAATGATGCCCTTTTGCTATTTACACTCTGTTGCGCTATTTCTTACTCAAGTGAAAAAGGCTGCACACACCCGGGAAGGGTGAATGTGCAGCCTTTTGGCTTTTCTGGTCTTTACTCTTCAATATAGCTGTCCCTTTTTTTATACGGTATGTCACCTAACGGGGATTCCATCCCTTCCTCGTCCAGCTCTTCTTCATAGTGTCTTTCTTCACCCGTTTGGAGGATTTCTCTATGTTTGCCTGTTATATCGGTTGCAGAGAAGGTTTCGTACTCTTCAGTTGATCCGTCTTCCGGATCATCTTCATACAATTCCTCATAGCTGTCAAAGTCACCGACAAAATCGGCCGGTGTTTCAGAGGTGCCAAACTGTGCCACTTCCTGGAAGCTGTCCTCGAAATCGCGGATCCCGTCTTTTCGATGTCTCCCGCTAAAAGTGTTCTCCTTTGCCGGGATAATGATATCCTCTTCCACCGGACGGGCATCTGTGACCAAGTTGCCGTCTGCATGTTCGGCACAGCAGGTCGCATAAGGAACCACCTCCAGGCGTTCGAAAGCAATCTCATTTCCACAAACCTCACAGATGCCGTAGTTCTTCTGTTCCATTGCCTCGAGGGCATTATTGACTTTATCAAGTTCGCTCTGAGAGTGGTTGGTCAGCGCCAAGTCCTTCTCCCTCTCAAAAAGTTCTGTCCCTGAATCAGCCGGGTGATTGTCATACAGTGACAGCTCTCCAGTCTGGTCTCTGACGCTTCTCCGCAGGCTTTCTTCCTCATCTGTTTCCTCAAATTGCTCCTTAAGCTGAAGCAGTTCCTCTTTTAGTTGGGACAATTGTTTGTTCGTCAGCATTGTTGCCACATCCTTTTCTATATCAGTAATCTATCAAGTAAAGCTGTCGGTCGCTGAAAGTCTCAGGCCTTTTTCAAACCATTTTTTCGTATTTTTCCTGTTTACAAGAGTCTTTAAACATTTACAAAAAAACAGCCCCTATCCTATAGGGGCTGCAGCAGTGATTTCATGCAAAATAGCTGATAAAAAAGCCGATTGACATAAGAAATCCAAAAAATGTATTGGTTTGGGCTGTTGCTTTCATTGCAGGCAACATCTGAAGGGGTTCGGATTTGCCGATAAACCCTTTGACCGCTTTTATTGCCGTAGGGATACTGATGAACGTGATAAAGAGCCAAGGTGTTCCTCCCAGAAAGAAAATAATGAGAAGAATCCATAGGTATGAAACAGCGAACAAGGCCGCCAGCAGTTGAATCGCTCTTTTTCTGCCAATCAAAATGGCCAATGTTTTTCTTCCGTTCTCTTCATCTCCGTCCAAATCGCGGATGTTGTTGGCAAGCAGGATCGTACCGATCAAGATGGAAACCGGAATGGACACGATGACACTCGTCTTGGTTAGGTATCCCGTCTGAATGAAGTAGGAGATTTGAATGATGACAAATCCCATAAAAAATCCTGACATAAGCTCACCGAATGGTGTGTAGGCGATAGGCCGGGGCCCGCCTGTATAAAAGTAACCGGCAGCCATGCATACGAGGCCGATTAGAGCAATCCACCAGCTGCTTGTCAGCGTAATATATAGCCCGAGAATGAGGGCGATGCCGAAAAACGCATAGGCTAGATTCAGTACCGTTTTTGGCTTGATGCCGTTGCGGACGATCGCTCCGCCAATTCCGACCGAGTGTTCATTGTCCAGCCCTCGCACATAGTCGAAATACTCGTTAAACATATTTGTTGCAGCCTGGATCAGCAGGCTGGCGATCAGCATGGCGAGGAAAAGGCTGATATGGATTGGATGTGTCTGGACAGCAAGTGCCGTTCCTAGCAGCACAGGAACGAATGCCGCTGTCAAGGTATGCGGCCTTGTCAGCTGCCACCAGATTCTCCAGCCTTTGTCTGCCGGAATCGCTGATTTTGTATGAGCCTTCATTGATATAGTCTCTCCCTTACATTTTGCAATGACTCAAATATGAGAATGATATACTTAAAGTTTAGGGAATCTGCGGGGTTGTGTCAATCTATTTCAAATGGGAGGAACAGCTTCTGGCAATCGTCTCCAATTGCAGGGAAAACAATTCATCTAAGCGTGAAAGCTACATTTAGCTCCTGTTTTCATATATAATAGGGTGGTAATCCTATTATATAAGTCATTGTCTATAGGAGAGATCAACGATGTGCAGTTTATTATTTGAAGCGGAACTTGCCGACGTCGGACGCTACGTGAGAAACGGCGGGCAGGAGAAGCTTTTCAGCTATACGTTTGAAGTCGGGGACGAGCAGTTTGCCCGTTTTATGCAGTTGTTTCATTCTGCAGAAGGAAAGAAATTCTACCTGAATCATCCATCATCCTCACAAATGTTCGCCGGTTTTGAGGTGATCCGGACTTTTTCGAGCCAAGAACCTGAAAGGCGGTTCATGGAAATTCAGGAAAAGTGGAATGAATGCGTTAAGGGAGCAGACATCCACAATCCATACAATATACCCGGAACTGGCCCGCTTTTATTCGGCGGCTTTTCCTTTGATCCCCATAGTATAAAGGAGGATATTTGGAAGGACTTTCAAGATTCCTTATTTTTTTTGCCTAAATATATGTTGACGGTTCAAAATGGCTCGATGTTTTTGACGGTTAACTTGTTATGCGGGAAGGATACAGAAGAAGAGACACTGCTGGAGACAGAACGATTTCTCCGTGAATTGTCCGGTACCTTCGAAGAAAAGGCGATTCCCGGCTTGAAGGTGACAGACAGCTTTGAAGTCGATGCCGACGAATGGCAGAGGGCTGTCGGGGAAGTCGTAAACATCCTGAAGTTATCCGATGTAAATAAGGTTGTGCTGGCGAGAAAGCTCAAGTTGTTCTTTTCAGCGCCTGTGTCTTCGGAAACAGTGATTGATCGGCTTCTCGCCCAGCAGCCAGACAGCTATATTTTCTCGTTTGAAACCGAGAAGAGCCGTTTTATCGGTGCTTCACCGGAAAGGCTTGTAAAGAAGACAGGAGACGATGTACAGTCAGCCTGTGTTGCCGGGTCGATTGCGAGGGGAAATGATGCTGATGAGGATGAGAGGCTCGGACAAGCCTTGCTCCTGGATGAGAAGAACCGATATGAACATCAGCTTGTCGTCGACATGATCAAAACGGCGATCGAGCCTTTTTGCACGCAAATAGACATAGAGGATACGCCAGGACTAATGAAAATTAGGGATATCCAGCACTTGTTTACACCGGTTTCGGGCAAAATGAAACAAGGCTGCTCGATTCTGGATGTTGCGGAGGCCCTGCACCCGACCCCGGCCATGGGCGGCGTACCAACAAAAGATGCATTGGAAATTATCAGGGAATGTGAAGGGATGGACAGAGGGATGTACGCTGCTCCGCTCGGTTGGCTGGATTACCGGGGGAATGGAGAGTTCTTTGTTGCCATTCGTTCAGGCCTTTTCCTAGACGATCAAGCTGTCCTTTATGCAGGCTGCGGATTGGTTTCAGATTCAAAGCCGGAGGATGAGCTCGTTGAGACAAGAATCAAATTTCGTCCGATGTTGCGGGCAGCGGGAGGAGAAGTGAAATGAGTCATCAAAAAGCGCTGACCGATTATTTATCCGCTTTTATCAGCAGTTTAATCGAATCGGGTGTGGAGGACGTTGTCATTAGTCCCGGATCCCGTTCCACTCCCTTGGCAATTTTATTGTCCGAGCACAGACGGATGAATGTTTATATGAATATTGATGAACGTTCGGCCGGCTTTTTCGCACTCGGCCTGGCAAAGGCATCCGGGAAGCCTGCAGCCTTGCTTTGTACTTCTGGAACGGCTGCGGCGAATTATTTCCCGGCAGTTGTTGAAGCCAATTTATCCCGGGTGCCGCTGATCGTCCTGACCGCTGACCGTCCCCATGAACTAAGGGATACGGGGGCTCCACAGGCGATTGACCAAGTTCATTTGTACGGCCGGCATGTCCACTGGTTCGCAGATCTAGCCCTGCCTGAAGCAGGCCAGGAGCGGTATGCTTCATATGCCGCTTCAAGAGCTGTAGCCGAAGCCCTCTCATTGCCGAAAGGGCCTGTGCATGTCAACTTTCCACTGCGGGAGCCGTTAATGCCTTTGATCGATGAAGATCCCTATTTGAATCATCCGGTATCTCCCGCTGTTGAATCGGGTAGACTCCAACTGCCGATCGAACGTATTGGTGCATTGGCTGTTGAATGGCAGCAGGTTGGGAGAGGACTGATAATTTGCGGGCCGATTGAGGAAGAGGGATTTTCTCAGGCGGTGAAGGCCTTGTCGAAAAAACTGGGATTTCCGATCATAGCCGATCCTCTTTCCCAGCTGAGAAGCGGTGCATCTGAGGATGAATTTGTGATCGACAGCTATGATGCGATCTTGAAGTCGGAAGGGTCTTGGACAGGGCTGCGTCCGGAGTGTATCCTTCGCTTCGGCGGAATGCCTGTTTCCAAACCGCTGACATTGTTTTTGAAAAAGATGGGTACAGCTGATCACGTCGTTATTGACGGTGGTGCCGGCTGGAGAGATCCGTATCAGCTGAATACAAGAATGATCCAAGCTGATGAAACGCTTTTCTGTGAGCGGCTTGCCGGTATGCTCGAGGAGAAGGGTGAAACAGAGTGGGTTCAGCTCTGGAAAAAGGCGGATTCAATTGCAAAAGAAGCAGTTGCCGTTACGATGTCAGAGGAAGAAGAACTGATCGAGGGCAGGGCGATTTATGAATTGGCCGAGCTATTGCCTGAAGAGAGTACAATTTTTGTTGGGAACAGTATGCCGATTCGTGACATGGATACATTTTTCCATCAGACAGGGAAGAATATCAGGGTGATGGGAAACCGGGGTGCCAACGGAATTGATGGGGTTGTATCGACCGCGCTCGGCGCTTCGGTCCATAGCCGGCCGCTGTATCTTGTCATCGGTGACCTCTCCTTTTTCCATGATATGAATGGCCTTCTTGCAGCCAAAATGCACAGGCTGAACATGACGGTCATTTTGCTGAACAATGATGGAGGAGGAATTTTCTCCTACTTGTCTCAGGCAGATGAACCGAAGCATTTTGAGGTTCTGTTCGGGACGCCGACCGGCCTGAACTTTGAACATGCGGCCATGCTATATCAAGCACAGTACACGAAGGTGCTGGATTGGGAAGGCTACCGGATGGCTGTCCGGGATGCCGGGGAAAATGATGGGTTAACAATTATTGAAGTTCCGACAGACCGCGGTGAAAATCTCGCATCCCATCGGAAGATGTGGGACCGGATTTCCCGGGGAATAAACAAATTTCTTCAGGAAGAACAGCGATGATTGTCGAAGCCGGGGGAAATAAGTATTTTGTTGCCGTTGAAGGGAGCGGTGATCCGCTCGTCCTCCTTCATGGCTTTACAGGCTCCAGCCGGTCATGGGAAGAGCATATCCCGGTTCTTGCCAGCTCGTACAAGGTGATTGCGATTGATCTGCTTGGGCATGGAAAGACAGGGTGCCCTGCAAATCCGGCCTCTTATGAAATGGAAGCTGTGGCTGCAGATCTTGCGGAGATTTTTGGGCGGCTCGGGCTTGATAAGGTCCATCTGCTCGGCTATTCGATGGGGGGAAGGCTTGCACTTGGCTTTTCTGTTCTTTTTCCCCATTTGGTGAGGTCGCTTATTTTGGAAAGCAGCTCTCCAGGACTGAAGACTCCAGCCGAGCGGGAAGATCGGATGAACCGAGATGTTGATCTGGCCTCTTTTATCCTTGAAAAGGGAATGGATTCGTTTGTAGACCGCTGGGAGAACATCCCGCTTTTCGAAAGCCAAAAGCGGCTTCCCCGAGATGCCCGCTTAAAAGTCAGACAGGAGCGTCTTAGGAACAACCCTGCGGGGCTTGCAAACAGCCTGCTCGGCATGGGAACAGGAAGGCAGCCGTCCTTCTGGGCGCAACTTCCGAAGCTGCAGATGCCCGTGCTGCTTCTATGCGGAAGTTTGGATGAAAAGTTCTGTAAGCTCGCAGCTGAAATGAAGAATAGTATACCGAATGCGGCTTTGGAAATTGTACAAAAGGCGGGCCATGCGGTTCACGTGGAAGAACCCGAGAAATTTGGTACAATAGTAAATGGGTTTTTACAACGCCTTCAAGGCGATGGACAGAAAAAATAAGGGAGGTTTTTATCATGGCCATTCAATGGACCAGTGAAAGGGAATACGAAGAAATTCTTTATGAAACATATAATGGGATTGCCAAAATTACCATTAACCGTCCTGAAGTACATAATGCCTTTACTCCTAGGACAGTATCGGAAATGATTGATGCATTCGCTTATGCTCGCGACGATGAGAAAGTAGGGGCAATCATTCTGACTGGTGCAGGCGGAAAAGCGTTTTGTTCCGGCGGCGACCAGAAAGTCCGCGGACACGGCGGATATGTCGGGGAGGACAATATTCCCCGCTTGAACGTACTTGATTTGCAGCGCCTGATTCGTGTTATTCCAAAACCGGTTGTCGCAATGGTTGCCGGCTATGCAATCGGCGGCGGACATGTTTTGCATGTAGTCTGTGATCTGACAATCGCTGCAGATAATGCGATTTTTGGCCAGACAGGACCGAAAGTCGGCAGCTTCGATGCAGGATACGGCTCTGGCTATCTTGCACGGATTGTGGGTCATAAGAAAGCGAAGGAAATCTGGTTCCTCTGCCGCCAGTACAATGCGCAGGAGGCTCTTGATATGGGCCTTGTCAACACTGTTGTGCCTTTGGATCGCCTGGAAGAGGAAACGGTCCAATGGTGCGAGGAAATGCTCGAGAAGAGCCCTACAGCTCTCCGCTTCTTGAAAGCCGCTTTCAATGCGGATACAGACGGACTTGCAGGTCTTCAACAAATGGCGGGAGATGCAACGCTTCTTTACTATACGACTGATGAAGCAAAAGAAGGCAGAGACGCATTCAAGGAGAAACGCAAGCCGGATTTTGGACAGTTCCCAAGATTCCCTTAATGCTTTAATATGAAGACCGAAAAGCTTGATGGCCGCGCCGTCAAGCTTTTCCTTTACCGTTTGAGAGGTGTGGAAACATGGAAACAACAATGGAAAATTGGCTGATGAAACGGGCATTTCTTTCTCCGCAAAGGACAGCACTTGTATTTGAAGATGAGCACTGGACCTTTGGCGAATTGAATGACATTGCCCAAATGTATGCTGAGGCGCTATCAGGGTGTTTAAAGGAAGAGTGCCGGATTGCAATTTTGATGAAGAACCGGCCGGAAACGGTTTTCGTCATCCATGCTCTCGGCCGGCTGGGAGTGGAGATCGTCTGTCTGAATAACCGGCTGTCAGCAGCCGAACTGGCTTTCCAGCTGCAAGAC
Source organism: Lederbergia sp. B243.17 (assembly GCF_057657925.1). NCBI lineage: Bacteria > Bacillati > Bacillota > Bacilli > Caryophanales > Bacillaceae > Lederbergia > Lederbergia sp. B243.17. Next base: position 8,638 of record NZ_JBWBKF010000017.1, on the reverse strand, counting down.
AGCAAAGCAGAAGCTATAATTTATGCCGATGAATTTCAGAAGGAAGCAGAAGCCCTGGCAGAGAAGACGGGGGTTTCGACCATCGCCGCTTCAAGCATCCCTCAACATAGACAAGCGTCAGGAAAGACGAAGGACACAGTCAGCCTTAGTCAAGTATGCACCATCATGTACACGTCCGGAACGACGGGCAAGCCGAAAGGGGTCAGGCAGACATTCGGCAATCATTGGTGGAGCGCAACCGGGTCCGCTTTGAATCTAGGATTGCATGAGGAGGATGCCTGGTTATGCGCAGTCCCTGTATTCCATATAAGCGGTTTGTCTATTCTCATGCGGAGCGTCATATACGGCATGCCGGTTTACTTGATGGAGCAATTCGATGAGAAAGAGGCCAACAGGCTGTTGGCAAGTGGACAGATTACGATTATGTCTGTCGTCTCCTCAATGCTTTTGCGGATGATTGACGCATTAGAGGAAGGAACATATCATCCCCGTTTTCGCTGCATGCTGCTGGGAGGTGGACCGGCTCCAAGGCCGCTGCTTGAGACATGCAAGACGCTGTCCATTCCAGTCTTTCAAACGTACGGCATGACAGAGACGTCCTCACAGATTGTTACTCTTTCACCACAGGACAGCCTCCGGAAGCTTGGATCCGCGGGAAAACCGCTTTTCCCCTCCTCTCTTAAAATCATCGGTAGGGATGGAGAGAAGCTGGCTGCTGGTAAAACAGGCGAAATTGCTGTTCAAGGACCGAACGTCACGTCGGGCTATTTGGACAGACCAGAGGCAAATCGTTCATCTTTTCAACAGGGCTGGTTCCTGACGGGGGATCTCGGTTATATCGATCAGGAAGGCTATTTATATGTACAGGACCGCCGTTCTGATCTGATCATTTCGGGCGGAGAAAATATTTATCCTGCCGAAATAGAGGAAGTGCTGCTTGCACATGGAGCAGTGAAAGAAGCCGGTGTAACCGGTGTGGAGGATGAAAAATGGGGACAGGTACCGCATGGATTCGTTGCTGTCCATCATGCGGTTTCAGAGCAAGAGCTTTTGGATCATTGCAGGGAAAGCCTCGCCTCTTATAAAGTGCCAAAGCGCATCCACCAGGTTCCGGAGCTGCCGAGAAATGGAGCGAATAAGCTGCTGAGACGAAAATTGCTTGAATCCCTCCCAGTTGAGGAGCGAGATAAATGAGGATTAACCATGTCCGTCTATCGATTATTGAAATGCCGTTGAAAAGGCCGTTTATTACCCATCTTGAGACCGTTACAAGCAGACGCTCAATCATCGTAGAAGCGGTGGATGAAGAAGGAGTCCGAGGCTATGGCGAGGTTGTCGCCTTTTCTTCACCTTGGTACACGGAAGAAACCGTGAAGACGGCTTTTCATATGTTGAAGGATTTTTTGATTCCTCAACTGCTCGCCTTACCCATTTCTCATCCTTCTGAACTTGAGGAGCGTTTCCGCTTCGTAAGAAGAAATGAGATGGCCAAAGCAGGGCTGGAGACGGCAGTATGGGATGTATTCGCGAAGCGCGCCCATCAGCCGCTCTCCCGGTATATCGGAGGCAAAAGGACAACGGTCGAGTCTGGCGCAGTTGTCGCCGCAAAAGAACTGAAGGAAGTATTTGGGCAGATTGAACAGGCGATAGACAACGGCTATAAGCGGGTAAAAGTAAAAATCAGCCCGGAGAACGATATCGGGCTCATTCGCCAAATCCGTGAGCGGTTCCCCAATTTGGCCATTATGGCGGATGCTAATTCCGCCTATTCGCTTGCTGACTTGGATAAACTGAAGGCGTTGGATGAATACGGCCTGCAAATGATTGAACAGCCGCTCGGTGCCGATGATATTGTCGAACATGCCATCCTGCAAAAAAAGTTGAAAACGCCGATTTGTCTTGATGAGAGTATTACCTCTCTCCATGATGCGAAAAGTGCGATTGAACTCGGCAGCTGCCGTGTGATGAATTTGAAAATCGGCCGTGTCGGCGGCTGGAAAAACGTGCTTGATATTGTGGAGTTATGCTCCGGCAATGGGGTTGCCCTTTGGTGCGGAGGGATGATTGAGTTCGGCATTTCCCGGGCGCATAATGTTGCTCTTGCATCTTTGGAAGAAGTGACCCTGCCCGGCGATATTGTCGGATCCACTCATTATTGGGAAGAGGATATCATTTTGCCGGCCATCGAAGTGAAGCGCGGAGAAGTTACCGTTTCTTCCCAAACAGGAATCGGTTATGAAATGAATGAGAGACGGCTCAAAGAAATTGAGGTATACAGCGAAACCTTTTAAGGCAGTTATGCAGCTAAGAATTGAAGCATATCTTGGCGGAGCGTTTAGCTCGGTCATTAAAAAAATCTGTAAAAAATATAAAAGGGCCTCCAAGAGAATCAGTTGCTGCTGACCCCCTTGGCAGGCCCATTGTTATTTCTGTTTAAATGTTTTGCAGTCGGTTTCCTGTTGATTATCCGCTATTTTTCCAGCATGGCTGACGACATAAATTCGATCTGCCGCACACTGATTGCCCTTTTTCCAGTAATGACAGTTTTGCACTTCACATAGAACATCCTCTGCCACATGTATCACTCCTTTTTTGGTGGATACATCTGTAGTTTTTCCGCAAAAGGCGCGTGCATGTGCCACAATATTTGGTTGGCATTACTCAGACAGCGCGGTTTTTATAACCTCGATGTTCCGGTTCATCAATGTAAAATAGTCCTCGTCAGCATCAATGTCCTTTTGCAGCAGCACGCCAAGATTATGGAGCATGAGCACTTCGGTCCCGGTCTCTTTCTGAATAATTCCAATCAGTTTTTGATTGACATTTTGCTCAGATAGGATGTAATGGACATTTTCTGCTTTCACAAGGTCAGTAATTTCCTGCAATTTACGCTGGGACGGTTCTGCCGTGCTGGAAACACCGGACAGGGCAATTTGTTCAATCCCATACCGTTTCTCCCAATAGCCGTATGCAGCATGCGAGACGATGATTTCGTGTCTCTTCGCTTGGGCAACCGCTTCTTTAAAGTTTTCATCAAGGGAGTTCAGTTCAGCCTTCAGACTTGTAAAGTTTTCTTCAAAATCCTTTTGATGTTCTGGTTTTGCTTTTATTAGCTCATCACGGATTTGAGCAGCAAGACCTTCAGCATATATTGGGTCCAGCCAGACGTGCGGATCGGTATCGCCATGATGATGGCCATCTTCTTCATGATCCTCATCATTGTCCTCATGTTCGCCTGTATGGGCAGGCAGATCGAGATGTTCGCCAGTTGCAATCATTTGTACGCCTTCGTTTTTCAAAGTGGATTGCGCCTTTTCTGCAAAGCCTTCCAAGCCAAGTCCGATATAAAAGAAAAGATCGGCGTCCGCGAGTTTCATCATATCTTTTTGAGAAGGCTCAAATGTATGTTCATCGGTACCAGGCGGATAAATGCTCTCGACATTCACATTTGTCCCGCCAATCCGTTCCGCGAAATATTGTAAAGGGTAAACGGTCGTATAAATTTGCAGCTTGCTGCCGGCATTCTCTTTTTTATCTGGCTCCGCTGCATTTCCACAGCCGGCGAGTGCCAGCACGATGACGACAAGAGGGAGTAGCCATTTTGATTTCATTCTCTGTCTCCTTTCAAAATAAGAACGATTACGATTTAGAAGGTCAAAAAATAGCTTACTCGATTTTGCACGCAAATGCAATGAGTAAGCTTTATTTTTTCATGAACCCAGGCCATTCTTCCGGCACATGGTCGAAGCCGCCCGGATGAAAAGGATGGCATTTTAAAATCCGCCGGATCGTCAAGTAGCCGCCCTTGATGGCGCCGAACCGCTGGACCGCCTCCATTCCATAATGGGAGCAGGTCGGATAAAACCGGCAGGTCGGAGGCTTGAGGGGCGAGATGAACCGCTGATAGAAACGGATACCTTTCATAAATATATATTTCAGCATATAATCGCTTCTTCCTCAATTTGTCAGGTTAATGCTGGGGGGGTTGTTCGCTCTTCTGTGGCGGATCGATCGGAGGATCCACTTTATGCTTGTATGAATACGCTTTTGATGTTACCAAAGCGGATACGAAGATGACGATAAATATGATGATAATCGAAACAATCATGATCAGCTTCACTGCTTTTTCCCTCCTTGTCCATTGCTATTGTAGCATAAAAGGCGGGAGAAAAGGAGAGAGTAAGTGTGTTTGAATTAAATGATCCAGGGTATAAATTATTGTAGGAGGATTGATATACAATGGCGAATAACAATCAAAAAATGGTTGAATTGGTGAATAAGCAAATTGCGAATTGGACGGTGCTCCATACGAAAATACATAATTTCCACTGGAATGTGAAAGGGCACCACTTTTTCACGCTCCATCCAAAATTTGATGAGCTGAATGCGGACGGAGACTCATTCATCGATGAGTTGGCAGAAAGACTGCGTACCCTTGGTGAAAAACCTGTGGGGACGTTGAAAGAGGCATTGGAACAGGCGACTGTGAACGAAGCGAAAGGAAATGAAGGACCCGAAGAGATGGTACAGGCGATCGTTGATGACTTCACCCAGTTGACGGAAGAACTGAAGGTCTGCCGTGATGCGGCAAAGGAAGCAGGGGACGATGCAACTGAAGATATGCTCCTTGGCATTGAGGAAAAATTGGATACTCATATTTGGATGTTGTCTTCCTACTTGGGATAAGCGGCGGGCCTCCGGTGATTCACCGGGGGCTCTATTTATGTGCAAGAAAAAAAAGCAGCCGGGGAGAATTTCCGGAGCTGCTTTTCGCTGTCTTCTATGTATGTTAGTGTAGATGTTTGGAATCCGGCAAGCCGTATTGGCTATTCCCTTCCACTTGCGCAAATTTCCACTTGAGCGTCTCCAGCAAGTACAGTCTGATAAAATACTGCAGTTCATGCTCATTCATATCTTTAACGATTCCAAGCAGTTCATCCCGGTCATAATGTTCCAGGACTGCGAAGGTAATCATATCCAAATCTTCTTCTTCACCAGTCAATTTGTCACGGTACATGGCAAATAACTCATCAACCAGTCTCATATTTCTTCACCTCGTTTATTATCAAATGATTATCCCATATGAGGAACGTTCCATCAACTTATTTTTTCTATACCCGCAAAAAAAGGATAAGTAACACTTAAGAATAAAATAGGTGGAAGAGCGGCAAAATATGCATGATATTTGAACAAGCGTAAAAATGAAGCATAAGGGGTGAACCGTCTTGAGTGAGGACAAGCGGACATACTACATCTCGCTGGTAGGAGAAGGGGCGATCATGTCAACGCCGAAAGATTCGCCTTGGCAATTTAAGATTGAAGCGGACGACGATGAGATCACGAAGCTTAGGGTGATTCTCGATTCCAATTATGACAACAGCATCAATGATTTTTGGCGAGCCCATATCCCTTTCGTTGAATACCATGTTGACCCGACCAATGACCAGAATGATGAGAATATCATCAGGGCTTATAAAATGATTCACCGCCTTGGCGACTCGGAGGCGAAGCAGCATATTGAAGAGATGGGAATTCTCGAGGATTTTACATCTCAATAAAAACAGCCACCCATCTATTCCGATGGGTGGCTTTGATCTTCACGCTCCAAGGTCTTCCATGGTAACTTCCTGAGCGTTATCAAGGACTTCCTGAGGGACTTCAATCTTGTCGATTGTATTGTAGTCACGGTAGTTGGACTTAATCTCTTGTTTAATGTTCATCTTGGCACCGTCAATGTCCGTTTCCATTTCCAATTGAACATTCAGGACTGAAGGATAAAGTGTCTTTTTGTCCAAATAGATTTCATATACTACGTTATTGAATTTCACTTTGCTCAAGATCTCTTCACCTGCAAGCATATCTTCTGGCATCGTATTTTTCATGTTTTTAACTAGAAATTCGGTGAATTTTTCACCCGATGCAGACAACTTCAGTATATAGTCCGTATCGCTTTCCTCGAGTGTGAAATCGTCTGCAAACTCCTGCAGCTGATTAACAGCCTCTGCCGGATTGCTCTGGGCATTTTCAAGGTCCACAATTTGACTTGAGAATTCCGCAGGCATTTTCAGCCATGAAGCTTGTGTCGGCTCATACATATAAAAACCATCACCAGTCAAGTAGCTTTCCATTTCCATTGATTGTTTGCCGTCCGCTCCCATATCAAGGGTGTATTCCATCTTTTGCGAGAGTGCGATGGGATCCATAATGTACTCCATGGTGATTTTCGAGTCCATTGTGGCCTTTTCGTCTCCCTGAGACATCTCTTGCTTCAGTGTAAGGTCGGAAGCGAAGCTTTTGATTTCACCTTCTGATTTTACCGCTTTATCGAATAACTCCTGAAGAGTAATATCGCTTTCCTTCTTCTCTTTATCCTTTGCTGCTGGTGTTTCTTTTTTGGTTTCCGCTTCTACCTCTTTACCCGCCGGTTCTGCTGTCTGGGAACAAGCAGCCAGCATGATGGCCAATAGTGAGGTGAAAAGGAACATGGATAGTTTTTTCAATTCGGTTCACTCCTTTTATTCGTGCCTGCATTTGTCCTTACGGCTGCCGGTTGAAAAAGTTCCCTTTTTCGAGTAAATTGAGGCGAAAGGTCCAGTCAAACGGGCAGGTATGTGCAGGGAAAAATTTCCGCACAAGATTGATTATACTGAATTCAGCAGGCAAAAAAACGATTTTTCAGGAAACGCTCCAAAAGTCGCGTAGGACTTTTTTACGTACGTGTTCGCCATAGCAATGGAGGGGTGAAAGGTGAAGGAGTTTTTTGATAAAAACAGGAATAAAGTCATGCTTTCTTTCGAAAATGAGGTTTTTAGTATGCGGGCCCTTCATGTTTTGGTCATTTGCCGCTACCAAGACAAATGGCTGTTGACGAAGCATCCAATCCGCGGACTGGAATTTCCCGGCGGTAAGATAGATGAAGGGGAAACGGAGGAATGGGCAGCGACAAGGGAAGTATACGAGGAAACCGGTGGGATTGTTGAGCAACTCACCCATGTCGGAGAGTATTTTGTAGAGGATAAAGAGAGGGGATCGTTTGTCAAAGCGATTTACTTTGCCCACATTGGAAAGCTGGAAGAGAAACAGGATTACCTTGAAACGAACGGCCCCGTCCTTCTTGATGATGCCGAATTAGAAAATCTCCAAGCACCCGCTTTCAGCTTCATCATGAAGGATGAGGTTGTACCGGCTGCACTGGAATGGATCGGGGAGCATTTCCTTGCCAATTGAGCCCGGTGAAAGATTCGTCTAAGCAGAATTTGGGAAGAGTATAAGAAAAACCAAGGAGGAGCAGCATGTGTGAAATCATTGAAAGGCAAGCATTCCCTTCTCCGAACCCGCTTATCCGCCTTTCGCTCGTGACGTATAAGGCAGCCGGGCTGAAAGTGAAGGGGATGCTCGCCGAACCAAGAGAACCAGGACTCTACGATGGGTTCCTCTATTTGCGCGGCGGGATAAAAAATGTCGGGATGGTCAGGCCGGCGCGAATCGCTCAGTTCGCCTCTGAAGGCTTTATCGTCTTTGCGCCTTTTTACAGGGGAAATCGCGGCGGCGAGGGCAATGAAGATTTTGCCGGAGAAGACAGGCATGATGCCTTCGCTGGATTCGAGCTGTTAAAAAACCATCCGGAAGTTAAAGAGCAGCGTGTCCATCTATTCGGTTTCTCAAGGGGAGGCGTTATGGCGCTTTTGACAGGGATCGAATATCCGGAGGCAGCCTCGCTTGTCACATGGGGAGGCGTTTCAGACATGGCACTTACATATGTCGAGCGGAAGGACCTGCGCCGAATGATGAAAAGGGTCATCGGCGGATCCCCAAAAACGAAATTTGAAGAATATGAATGGCGGACACCGCTATATAATCTAGAGCAGATCCATGCACCGGTCTTGATCATCCATGGGGAAATGGATGAAAATGTTTCAATTGAACATGCCTATAGGCTTGAAAAGCAGCTTCGAGCTCTTAATAAAAATGTAGAAACCTGGTATATGGAAGGAATGACCCATTATTTTACCCCAGCCTTCAATAGAGAGGTCGTAACAGACCTATGCAAATGGATGAAGCAGCAGGGAAGTGTTGTATAATAGAAGGGAAAAGTTTGGAATTTAAAGGGGGAATACCAGATGGGAATGCCGCTTGAATTGAATACGATGATCGTCACGAAGGGGAAAGAACAGCGTCAAGAAGAGAATGTTTTCAAGCTTGTAAAAGAAGGATACCGCCTGTACCCAATTGATATCCCGCTGGAAGTGAGACAGACAAAGGAAAGCGAAAGCCGTGCCACTGCCAAGATTATGAAGGTAAGCTGGGAAAATGATGAGACCACGATCGTATATCAGCTTGTATCCTTGCATTCCATTAACTGATGAGGGCAGGCAATCTGGTAACGAACATGCAGCGGTATCCAAGAATCTTTGCGGGTGCACAAATGGCTGGGTTCCGTAGAAATCTTGGATATTCTGCGAGTAAACATCTTACAAAGAAAAAGAGGAAGCCCGCAGTAAAGTGGTACCTATGTCAAGGACACAATAAAAAAAGAGATTAAGCAGTTTGAAGATGATTCCTATATTGAATAGGGGTCATCTTTTTTAAATTCCACTGATAACGATAATTATTATAATAGACCATATAATGGTTAATC